>DASWKS010000664.1:0-6037 GCA_036396495.1 Gemmatimonadales bacterium | reverse complement strand
CGCCGCATGGTCCGACCAGGGACCCCAATGGCCCGCCCCGAAAGGCGGCTGGAACGCGGCAGTGCATGCGGTTTGGCAGATGGCAGGACGCCTCCTTCAGGCGCTAGCATCCTCCCGCTCGTTCGTAAACGACCTCGTCGGCAGAGGTTCCGCCCATCGCCCGCAGGACCAGTCCGCTCGCGCTGAGCGATGGCCCTGCGCGGGATTCGTGCGCGGAGCGCCGGATGGAATCGTTGCGCCGGGCCCGGTCTTACTGAGGACCGTGACTGGGGGAAGCGCGGGGCGTTCCGGAGAAACAGCAATTGGAGACTTCGAGTTTGAAGCGCGAAATCCTCATCAACGGGGGCCCGCGCGAGACCAGGGTGGCTATCCTCGAGGACGACCGCCTGGTCGAGCTGCTGGTCGACCGCCCCGATCATCGTCGCATCGTCGGCGATATTTATCTCGGTCGAGTGGAAGCCGTCTTACCCGGAATCCAGGCTGCCTTTGTTGACATAGGCCTGGAGAAATCCGCCTTTCTGCACGCCTCCGATCTCCTCGAGCCGGATGAGGACGAGGAGCCCGGGGAGG
This sequence comes from Gemmatimonadales bacterium, assembly GCA_036396495.1. Taxonomy (GTDB): domain Bacteria; phylum Gemmatimonadota; class Gemmatimonadetes; order Gemmatimonadales; family GWC2-71-9; genus SZUA-320. The sequence goes on along the minus strand of DASWKS010000664.1, from coordinate 5,467 downwards.
ATGCGCCCGAGGTGCCCGAGGTCGACCCGGCGGCGGCGGTGGAGGAAGCCGCCGCCGGCGGGGGCAATGGCGGCAGCCGCGGACGCAACGGCAAGACCCAGCCCCGGATGCGGGAGCCATCCCGGCGGGCCCTTCCCAACATCGAAGAGATCCTGACCAAGGGGCAGGTGCTCCCGGTCCAGGTCACCAAGGAGCCCATCAGCACCAAGGGCTGTCGGGTGACCGCGCAGATCTCGCTGGCCGGCCGGTTCCTGGTCTACATGCCCCACGCCTCGTCCCGGGTTGGTGTCAGCCGGAAGATCGAGAGCCGGGAGCAGCGCGGCCGCCTTCGGGAGATGGTGGCCAAACTCCTGCCGGAGGATTCCGGCGGGGTCATCGTCCGAACCGTGGCGGAAGGCGTTACCGAAGAACATTTCCGGCGGGAGATCGAGTCGCTGCTGGCCCAGTGGCGCAAGATCACCCGCAAGCAGCACTTCGTCCGCAAAGCGCCGGTCCTGCTGCAGCGTGAGACCACCCTTACCCGGAGCCTGATTCGCGACGTCTTCAGCGACAAGGTCGACAGCCTCTGGGTCGACTCCAAAGAGCTGCACCACGAGGTCGAGCATTACCTGCAGCAGATCGATCCCGATCTGCTGGATCGGGTCCACCTCTACGGCGAAGCCACCCCGCTGTTCGACAAGTTCGACATCGAGAGCGAGATCAAGGCGCTGTTCCGGTCCCGGGTGGAGTTGCCGACCGGCGGCTACGTGATCATTCAGCCGACCGAAGCGCTGGTGTCGATCGACGTCAACACCGGCCGCTACACCGGCAAGCGCGACCCCGAGAAGACCATCCTCCGCACCAACCTCGAGGCGTCGCGCGAGATCGCCCGCCAGCTTCGGCTCAGGGACCTGGGTGGGATCATCGTGGTCGACTTCATCGACATGGAGACCCGGGCCAACCGCGACAAGGTGCTGCAGGAGCTTCGAATGCACCTGAGCCGGGATCGGGCCCGCACCAAGACGCTGGGGGTCTCGGATCTGGGGTTGGTGGAGATGACCCGCCAGCGGATCCGGCCTTCCCTCTGGGCCTCGATGACCGAGGAGTGCCCCACCTGCGCCGGCACCGGGCGGGTCTTTACGCCTGAAGTAGTGGCTCGGCGGCTGGAGCGGTCTCTGCGGCGGGTGGCCCACGAGCGGCGGGAACGGCAACTGGCGGTCCGGCTCCATCCCGAGGTGGCGCTGTACCTGCTCGAGGAGGAGCCCAAGCTGCTGCAGAGCCTGGGGAAGACCACCGGGCTCGACCTCGAGATCCGGGACGACCCCATGATGCACCTGGATGAGTTCCGGCTGATGAGCCGACCGGCGGGGCGGGATGTGACGGAGTTGTACGCCGTGGCGTAACAACGGTCGAAAGCGGTCGAAGGCGGTCGAAGGGGGTCGAAGAGCGTCCTGCCAAGCTGATCGTCCACCTTCTTCGACCCGCTTTGACCGCCTTCGACCCCTTCGACTTGCAGTAAGCGCCTGTCGTATTTACGTTTGCTGGCTTGCTCGCAGGCATTCCGGACGGTAAGGGAACAGGGAAGGGCATATGTACGCGATCTTTCGCGCCCTCGGCAAGCAGTTCAAAGCTGAGAAGGGCAAGACAATCCAGGTGCCGCGGATGGAAGCCGAGCCGGGGTCCAAGGTGACCTTCGACCAGGTGCTGCTCACCTCCGATGGCGACAAGGTGAAGGCCGGCGCCCCGCTGGTGAAGGGCGCCTCGGTCGAGGCCGAAGTGGTGGGGCAGGTGAAGGGCGAGAAGATCTACATCTTCAAATTCAAGCGGCGGAAGAACTATCGTCGGAAGACCGGGCATCGGGCCAAGTACACCGAGCTCAGGATCACCGACGTGAAGGTCGGGGGAGGCAGTCATGGCTCATAAGAAAGGCGTTGGCTCGAGCCGGAACGGGCGGGACAGCAATCCGCAGTTCCTCGGCGTCCGCAAATACGGCGGCCAGCAAGTGGCCGCGGGCAACATCCTGGTGCGGCAGCGCGGCACCAAGTTTCACGCCGGCAAGAATGTCGGCCGCGGCACCGATGATACCCTCTTCGCCCTGGTCGACGGCGTGGTCAAGTTCGAGCACAAGGACAAGAAGCGAATGAAGATCTCCGTCTATCCGACCGCGGAAGCGGCCGGGTAAACCGGTCGAAGGCGGTCGAAACAGTCGAAGGCGTCGAAACAGTCGAAGGCGGTCGAAGACGGTAGGGGCGAACGGTGAATTCGCCCCTTTTCGTTGGCCGCCTTCGACCGCCTTCGACTATCTTCGACCTGCTTCGACATCTTCGACCGAGGTAAGAAATGACCTCCGTTTTTGATCGCCTCCGGGCGGAGTTGGAACAGATTGGCGACAAGGCCCGGGACGCCCTGGAGCAGGCTCGGCTGCAGCTGGAGAAGAGCCGGCTGACCCGGCTCCGGGATGACACCGCGAAGGACCTCGGCTTGCTGGTCTACCAGAAGACCCGGGGCGATGAAGTCGACCCCGACAAACGGGACGCCTTGATCGAGCGACTCGATGACCTGCAGGCCCAGCTGGCTCGGGTCGATCGCGACCTCGCGGCAGTAAAGGGAGAAGAGGTGAGTGTGGGGCAGGATCCGGCGCCTGCCGGGCAACCCGCCGACGCCGAGATCACGAACACCCCTTCGCCCCCTTCGCCCCCTTCGCCCCCTTCGACTAGTAAGTAACCGGCAGTCGGCGATACCGCTCCAATAGATCGGTCTCCCGGGTCCGGAGCGACACCTCCCGCCCGCGAATGAACACCTTCTCCGCGTGGCCCGCGAAATCCAGGGGATCGGCCGACCACACCACGACATTCGCCACTTTGCCGGCCTCCAGCGTGCCCCGATCGGTCAGCCCGAACGCCGCGGCCGGCGCCAGGGTGATAGCCCGCAACGCGTCATCCCAGCTCATGCCGTTGCGCACCGCGTTGCCCGCCACATAGCGGAGGTCGCGATCGCCTCCGGCATCGGCCTGGGCGATGATGACCTCGACCCCGGCCTCGCGCAGCAGGGTCGCGACGTCGAGCCGGGCCTGCAGGCCATCGAAATCGGGGATGTCCTGGAGCGGCCGCACCGCCACCGGCACCTTGGCCTCGGCGATCTGGGCCGCGACCAGCCAACCCTCTACCGCCCCCGCCAGCACGATCCGAAGCCGGAACTCACGCGCCAGACGGAGCGCGTTCTCGATGTCCATCCGCCGGTTGGCTACGACGATCACCGGCTGCCGGCCCCTGAGAGCCGGGAGCAGGGCTTCGAGCTGCTGGGCCGGCGCGGACAGCGGCTGTATCTGGTCGCGCCGGAAATCGCCCCGCCGGCGATCGTACTCCAGGGCATCGGCGAAGAGCACGCGTAACCGCGCCATGGTACCGGCCCGGCTGCCGCCACCGGCCTGCTTGGCGCCTTGGCCCAGGTTGAGCACCAGCGCGCTGCCCCGCTGCACCAGCAGCTCATCGAGCCGATTGCCGGCGAGGTCGATGGTGACGGCCTGGCCCGGGAGCAGCGTCCCCCCCGGAGGGACGATGGCGGTGGTGATGCCGCCGGTCCGGGTCTGCCCGATGGTGAGCGATCCGGGATCGATGCCTTCGGCCGGCGAGAACGACGGATTGATGTCACCCTGAAGCCGCGCCTCGCTCTGACCGAAGAGCCCCGCCACACCGGTCCCCACGTCCGAGCCCGCGAAGATCAGGCCCGGGGTCACCCACTTGCCGGTGGCGTCGACCCGCGCGGCATCGGCCGGGACCGTGACGTTGGCCCCCACCTCGACAATGCGTCCATCGCGGATCAGGACCGTGCCCCGCTCGATCTTGGGCCCGGAGACCGGATACACGGTCCCACCGACGATCGCGACCGTCTGCGAAGCCAGGAAGGAGGGAGCAGGGAGCAGGAAGCAGGCAACAAGCGCCAGCACCGACTGTTTGCCCGCCCGTCTGACCGTCGGTCCGTCGGTCCGTCGGTCCGTGCGTCCGCCCGTCATCGTCCCACCCCCGGGGCCGTCTGCCCCAGATTGAAATCGGTCTTGTACTGCCTGGTCGGGTCGCTCCGGTCGAACACCAGCCACCCTTCGTTCCAGACCTTTTCGGCTTTGCTATACACCGAGAAGGGATCGCCGGACCAGAGTACCACGTCAGCCATCTTCCCGTTCTCGAGCGTGCCGGTCCACTGATCGATCCCGAGCGCCCAGGCGGGGTTGGTCGTCACCCACCTGATGGCATCTTCGCGGGTCAGCCGGATGCCGGCCCGGACCCCGGCGTAGTACGCCTTGGCCATGTCCTGGTTCATGCGCTGGATCCCGTCGGGGCTGTCGGTGTGCAGGATGGCCTTCGCCCCCGCCTGGGTCAGCAACGCCAGGTTCTCGTTGATGTTGTCGAACGCCTCCATCTTGAATCCGCCCCAATCGGCCCACACCGACGCCGCTGTGCCGGCGGCCGCCAGCAGATCGGCCACCTTGTAAGCCTCGATGCCGTGGTGGAACGAACGGATCGTGAACCCGAACTCCTTGGCCAGGTCCAGCATCTGGGCCATCTCGTCGCCGCGGTAGCAATGATTCTGCACGTAGATCTTGCCGCGCAGCACCTCGGCCAGCGTTTCATTCTTGAGATCGCGCGCCGGGGGATCGCCCTTGCGGTCCTTGAGCCACTTATCCCACCGCTGCCGGTACTGCTCGGCGGCGATAAACGCGGCGCGGTAGCCCGCCATGTTCCCCATCCGGGTCGAGGGACCGCGGTTCTGATAGACCCGCTTCGGGTTTTCCCCGCAGGCCATCTTCACCCCGTACGGCGCGCCCGGGAACTTCATTTCCTGTGCGGTGCGGGCCGGCACCAACCGCAGAATCGCCGAGCGCCCGCCGATCAGGTTGGCCGATCCGGGAAGGACCTGCATCACGGTGACGCCGCCCGCAATCGCCAGCGGGATCTGGGGATCGTGGGGCCACACCGAGTGCTCGGCCCACACTTCCGCGGTGTTGGGATTGGTGGCCTCGTTGCCGTCGGATTCGGCCTGGGTGCCGGGAGCCGCGTAAACCCCCAGGTGACTGTGGGTATCGATGATGCCGGGCGTCACCCACTTGCCGGTCCCGTCGACCACCTGCGCGCCGGCCGGGGCCTGCAGGCTGGCGCCAACCCCGGTCACCTTGCCGTCCTGGAGCAACACCGACACGCCGCGTTGCTCCGGTCCGGCTCCGGTGAAGACGTTCGCGTTCCGGATCAGCACCGCCGGATTGGGCCGCCGCCGATAGGTGGACACGTACTGGGCGCGGTCGAAGCTCAAGGTGTCCGTGAAGACCTCGGTCTGGGTCGGGGGAGGAGCTGGGGCCGGCGCTTGGGATGGTGATGCTTGCGCGCCGGCGCCGGCACATGCGGCGGTGAGCAACACCGCGCCGCTCGATAGCCATCGGGTCATGCAAGGGGCTCCTGGTTGGAAGACGTGCGACTTATTTCGCTCGGATCATTTC
>DASWKS010000663.1:0-7380 GCA_036396495.1 Gemmatimonadales bacterium | reverse complement strand
CGTGGCGCCCCCGATGGCGCTGGCGGTGATCGATCGGGCCATCCAGATCCACGGCGCGGCCGGCGTGTCGCAGGATACCTTCCTGGCCCGGGCATGGAGCATGGCGCGCACCCTGCGTATCGCGGACGGGCCCGACGAGGTCCACCTCGAGACCGTGGCTCGGCTGGAACTGGTCCGGCCCAACGGCTGATGCCCGAGCTGGCGGAGGTACGGCCCGGCGAGGAGCTGCCGGTCGATGCGTTGGCAGCCTGGCTCAGCCGGAGACTGGCGGGAGCCCAGCAGATCGAAGTGCGGCAGTTCCCGTCCGGGCATTCGAACCTCACCTATCTCATTCGCACTCGCACTCCGGCCGCCGAGTACGTCCTGCGCCGGCCGCCCCTCGGTCCGGTGGCGCCCAAAGCCCACGACATGCTGCGGGAGTACGGCGTGCTGCAGGCGGTGCATCCCCATTTTCCATTGGCGCCCCGCCCGATCGTAGTGTGTGAGGACCCGTCGGTCATCGGGGCGCCCTTCTTCGTCATGGAGCGCCGCCGCGGCGTGATCGCCCGGCGAGGAGTTCCCGCCGAGTTCGCGGGTGTGTCCGATGCTCCCGACCGTATCAGTCGGGGATTGATCGACAACCTGGCGGATCTCCACGCCATCGATGTGCGCGCCACCGGTATCGTGTCGCTGGGCAAGCCCGAGGGGTTTCTGGAACGACAGGTGACCGGCTGGACCCAGCGCTGGCGCGCTGCGCTCACCGAGCCCGTACCCGCGATGGAGCCGGTGCTCGAGTGGCTGGCGGCCCGACCGCCCGAGCCGGCCCGGGCCACGGTGGTGCATCAGGACTACAAGCTCGACAACGTGATGCTGGATCTGCGGAACCCCGGCCGTCTCACCGCGGTGCTCGATTGGGAAATGGCGACCATCGGTGATCCCCTGGCCGATCTCGGGCTCACCCTGACCTACTGGGCGCTGCCGGAGGCCCGGGCTGTGTCGGGGATGGATGAGTCGGCCGGATGGTGGAGCCGGGAAGCCATGGTCGAGCGGTACCGCGAGCGCACCGGCTTCGACGTGAGCGGGCTCCGCTGGTATGAAGTGCTGGGCACCTTCAAGTTGGCCGTCATCGTGCAACAGATCTACGCCCGGTATATCAGGGGCCAGACCAGCGATGACCGTTTCCAGAGGATGGGCCAGATGGCCATAGCGCTGGCGGAACAAGGCCGGGCAATGCTCCCATGATCCAGAAACTCCTCGCCCTTGCTCTGTTCGGAAGCGACGGATTCATCCAGGATCTGGAGATCGATTTGCCCGCCAACCCGGAATGGAACACCTTCAAGCTGCGTCTGCTGCGCCGCGAGAACCTGACCCGCTCCGCATGGGAAGCATTTCAGAAAGCCCGGTTCGGGACCGGTGGAGCACCTCGATGAGCCGACCATCGACCGGCTTCGGTCGTAGCATGGTGTTCGCGGGTCTCCTGGCCTCGGCCCCGGCGATCGGAGCCGCCCAGGCGCCGCCCGGGCTGGATCAGTTCGTGACCCAGGTGATGGGGAGCTTCGAGGTGCCCGGCCTGTCGTTGGCCATCGTCAAGGACGGCAAGGTGATCGTGGCCAAAGGATACGGCGTCAGGAAGCTGGGTGATGCGGCGCCGGTCGATCAGGCGACTCGCTTCGGGATCGCGTCCAACACCAAGCTTTTCACCGCCGCCGCGCTGGCCTTGCTGGTCGAAGAGGGCAAGCTGGAATGGGATGCGCCGGTAGTTCACTATCTCCCCGGCTTTGCCCTCTCGGATCCGTTCGTTACCCGGGAGCTCAGCATCCGGGATCTGCTGGTGCATCGCAGCGGTCTTGGCCTGGGAGCGGGGGACCTCCTGTGGTGGCCGCCTTCCACCTACCATCGCAAGGAGATCACTCGGCGGCTTCGGTACATCCCGTTGGCCACCAGCTTCCGCACCGCGTACGCCTACGACAACGTGTTGTACGGCGTGGCCGGCGACGTGATCGAGGCGGTCGCCGGCCAGTCCTGGGAAGACTTCATGACCGAGCGGATTCTCCGCCGGGTAGGCATGGCCGGGAGTCACGTCTGGAATTCCCGGAGCGCCGCCGGACCCAACGACGCCTGGCCCCACGCCCGGGTCGAAGGAACCGTGCGGCCCATCCCGCCCTTCCGGAGCGATAACGTCAACCCCGCCGGAGGCATCAACGCCGGCGCCGAGGACATGGCGCGGTGGATGATCGTGCAGCTCGATTCCGGCCGGGTGGCCGGCGGCCGGCTGTTTTCGCAGCGATCCGCGCGCGAGCTCTGGACCATCGTCACGCCGATTCCGGCCGGCGAACCGGCGGCGGAGCTGGCGCCGCTCCGGGCGGAGTTCAACGGCTACGCGCTCGGCGTCGGAGTCCGGGACTACCGCGGCGTCAAAGTGCTGTCGCACACCGGCGGCCTTCCCGGCTTTCTTTCCCGGGTCGCGATGATCCCTGCGCGGAAAGTCGGAGTGGCGGTGCTCACCAATGCCGAGTCGGGGTCCGCCTTCAATGCCATCGTTCAGTGGGTGCTCGACTATTACCTGGAGGTGCGCCCGGCCCACGACTGGCTCTCGGCCTTCCGCAGCGTGCAGGCGCGGGAGGACTCCGCTCTCGCCGCCACGGTGCGATCCGCGGCGGCCCAACGCAATAGCGCCAGCCGTCCCTCGCTGCCGTTGGAGCGTTATGCCGGGACCTATCGGGACGTGTGGTACGGCGACGTGATCATCGAACACCAGGGCGGCGGTTTGAGCATCCGCTTCTGCTGCTCGCCCGACCTGGTCGGAACGCTGGAGCACTGGCAGTACGACAGCTTCGTCGCCCGGTGGCGGGATCGGGCCCTCCGGGCGGACGCCTACGTGACCTTTGCCCTCCACGCCGACGGCAGTATCGATCAGGTGAAGATGACCCCGTTCACTCCCGACGTGGACTTCAGCTTCGATTTCCAGGACCTGCTGCTCCGGCCGGTACGAGGAACCCGATGAGAGTCATCGACCTCACCGCGCTCATCCTCGCGGCGGTGGCGGTGCTGGTGGACGCGACCGCTCCCGCCTGGGCCAACTGGATCACCAGGCCGCTCGCCATTCTCGTGATTCTGGTGGTGGCCGTGGCCGGGGTCCCTGGCTCCTATCGCACCCTCATCATGGCGGGACTGGCCTGCTCGGTGATCGGTGACATCCTCCCGCTCCTCTCGGAAGGCAACTTTCCCGCGAGCCTGGGCGTCTTCCTGGCCGTCCACCTGTGCTACATCGGAGCCTTCTGGCCGGGGGTCGGGTTGCGCGGGGCCTGGATCGCGCGTCTCGTCTATGTGACGCTCGGTGTGGCCATGGTCGCGGCGCTCTGGCCGGTGCTGGGGCCTCTGCTTCGCGTCGCGATCGCGGTGTACGCCGCCCTCATCGTCATGATGGCGGGACAGGCGGCCGGGCGCTGGGCCGTGCTCAAGACCCCGGGAGCCCGGAGCGCCGCCGTCGGCGCGGTTGTCTTTCTGGTGTCCGATGGCTTGTTGGCGCTGGACCGCTTCCGGGCCCAATTCCCGGGAGCCCGCATCGCCGTGCTGGGGACCTACTACCTCGCGCAATGGCTGATCGCGCGCTCGACCGCGGAACCCTCACCGGAGCCTGTGACATGAGCGAGGTCGCCGACCTGCGCCGGATGATCCTGAGAGAGCTGCAGACCTTCAAGCAGGAGGTCCAGCTCTTTCCCGACAGCGCGATGCTGTGGACCACCCTGCCCGGCGTGACCAATTCCGCGGGCAATCTGGCGTTGCACGCGGCCGGCAACCTGCGCCACTTCGTGGGCGCGGTGCTCGGCAAGACCGGTTATGTGAGAAACCGGGACGCCGAATTCAAATCCCGAGATCTCGATCGGGTCACGGTGCTGGCGGAGCTCGACGCCGCCATAGCCGAGGTCGGCGCCACGTTCGAGCGACTGGACCCCGCGGCGCTGGCGCTGCCGTATCCTCAGCCGGTCGGCGGCATCACCGTTACGACCGGGCGTTTTCTCATTCACCTGGCCGTGCACCTGGGATTTCATCTGGGTCAGGCGGGGTATCTCCGCCGGATGGCGACCGGACAGAACACGTCGGCCGGCCCGGTCGCGGTCACGGCCCTGGCCGAACCATGACGCTGGAAGTCCTCCGGCGCCTGTTCGCGCACTTGCGGTGGGCCGATCGGCAGGTGCTCGAAGCGCTGGGGCACGCTCCGGGAACCCACGCTGGTCGGGCGCTGGCGCTCTATGCCCATGTCCTGGGGGCGGAACATGTGTGGCTGGCTCGACTCCAGCAGGAACCGGCCACGGTGGCGGTCTGGCCCGCATTCACCCTGGCCGAATGTGCCGTGCTGGCGGAGCAGACCCACGCCGCGCTGGATGGCTACCTGGCGCATCTCAGTGAAGCTGCCCTGACCGATGAGGTCGGGTACGTCAACAGCGCAGGCCAGAGTTTTCGTTCCAGCGTGGAAGACATCCTGCTGCACGTCGCGCTGCACGGGAGTTACCACCGGGGCCAGGTGGCGCTCCTGGTGCGGGACGGCGGCGGGACCCCGGCACCGACCGATTTCATCGGGTTCGTCCGCGGGGCACCGGCCGCGACCCGGGTCGATCGATGAGTCCCCTGCTGCTGTTCAAGAATCTGCTCTTTACCGTGCTGGTCCCCGGCACCTTCGGGGTGTATCTGCCCATGGTCATCGCCGGACGAACCGGTGCGCGTGCCGCCGGCGTCGGACCCTTCTGGCTGCTGGGGCTGGTCCTGCTGGCCACGGGGTCGCTGATCTACATGGTCTGCATCGTGGAATTCGCCACCCGGGGCCGCGGCACCCCGGCGCCGATCGATCCGCCCCGCACCCTGGTGGTCACCGGGCTCTATCGCTACGTCCGCAACCCGATGTACCTGGGAGTCTTGAGCGTGGTGCTGGGCTGGGCCGCCTTGACCCGGTCGCCGGCGCTGCTGCTCTACGCGGCGGCGTTGTGGACCATGTTCCAGCTGGTCATCATCCTGTACGAAGAACCCACCTTGCGGCGCCTCTTCGGCGAGGCCTACCAGCGGTATTGTCACCAGGTCGGGCGGTGGATCCCCGGCAAGGGGCTCGCCCAATGACGTTCTTCCAGGGGGGTACGCCCATGACCGATCGCCGCACTTTTCTCGCCAGTCTGGCCGCGACACCGGCGGTTGCGGCCGTCGCGGGGGACCTGGCCCTCGCGGCTCGTGATGCGCGGCTTACGACTGAGCCTTGGGATCTTCGCTGGCTCGATGAGCTCAACGGAACCTACCGGCAGGTGTTCGACTGCAGCGAGTTGAGCAACGAACCGCTCCGGGTCGTGTCCAACTACTTCCGCGCCTTCAAGGAGGTCCTGGGACTGGAACACCCGACGGTGAACGCGATCGTCGCCATCGCAAGTCGCAGTTTTCCCATCAACGCGTCCGACGCGCTGTGGGCCAGGTACGGTATCGCGGAGACGTGGAAGATCCCGGCCGGGGCTGACGGGAAGCCGCCCACGCGCAACATCTTTGCCGCCGAGGCCGCCGATCTCAAGGCCAAGGGGGCCTTCTTCTGGCAGTGCAACAACGCGCTCAACCGTATCACCGAGCGGTTCGCCACTGAGAGCGGCCGGCCGCTGGCCGAGGTACGGGCCGAGGTTGTCGCCGGACTGCTGCCGGGGGTGAAGATCGTCCCGGCGCATACCATGTTCCTCGGCCTGGTGCAGCACCGCGGTTGTGCGTACGAGAAGCTCTGACCATGCTGGCCGTGCTCCTGGCCCTGGCCGGTCCCGCCGCCGACACCTGCCGCTTCGACCTTCCCCTCACGGTGCGCCGCAATCCCGATGCATTCATCATGGCCGCGCCGCTGCTGACCCGTGAGGCGGTCGATTCGGTGGGCCTGTACACCGGCTGGCTCTTCCTCGGTCCCGGTGTGGTGGTTCCGGAACACGATCACGGCGAGGACGAGGAGATGCTGATGGTGGTTTGTGGATCGGCCCGGTTCCGGATCGGCGACAAAGAGGAGGCGCTGGTGCCCGGTTCGTCGATGCGTATCCCCCGGCACGCCCGGCATGCCGCCATCGCCGGGCCCAGCGGGATGGTGGCGGTTCAGATCTATCGCGGTGGCACGCCCGGTCTCCGTTTCTACAACTGGGAAGCACTGCCTCCCACCGGACGGTGAACCGTCCGGGCTGGACCCTCGTCGTCCTGGCGGCCGGTCTGGGCCGCCGCTTCGGCGGCGCCAAGCAGCTTGTCTCCGTCGGTCCCGCCGGCGAGCTGCTCAGCGATTACACCTTGTATGACGCCTTGGCCGCCGGCGCCTCTCGCGCCGTGTATGTCGTGACGCCCGGGTTGGAACCCGAGCTCCGGCGGCACCATGAGCGCTGGCGTGACCGGATCGAGATCCGGTATGCCCGGCAGCAGAGCAACAATCTCCCGCCCGGTCGCGCCAAGCCCTGGGGCACCACCGAGGCCGTGCTGGTGACCCGGGATCAAGTGAACGGAAGCTGCGTAGTGGTCAACGCCGACGATTTCTACGGCCCGGAAGCGATCGCCGCCGCCGCGACCACACTGTCCGCCAGGCCGCCCGCCCGCCAGCCCGCCGCCGCAGCCATCGCCTTTCGCCTGGGCGAGACCCTCTCCCCGAGCGGCCCCGTCTCGCGCGCCGTGCTCGAAGTCGACGCCGGGGGTTGGCTCCGGACCATCACCGAGCGCTCCGACCTGACCGATGCGAGCGGGCTCGCGCCCGACCAGGCCGTCTCGATGAACTGCTGGGCCTTTGGTCCCCGGATCTTCCCGCTGCTCCAGCAGGACTTCTCCCGGTTCCTCGCCACCCACGGCAGGTCGCCAATCGCCGAGTGTGCTTTGCCGGAGACGATTGGCCGGCTGATCTCGGCGGGTGCGCTGCGGGTCCAGGTAGTGAGCGCGGGCCGGGGCTGGTTAGGCATGACCCACCGAGACGACCTCTCGGTGGTCCGCGCCGCGCTGGCCGGTCTGGTTGACAAGGGAGTCTATTCCTCCCCCCTCCCCGGACCCTGAGCCCCGACTGTCCGTCGGTCCGTCGGTCCGTCGGTCCGTCGATCGGCTTCCTTAGCGAGCAGCATCGGGCCAGATTCCGGCGTCCTTTACCCGGGCCCGTCATGCAGCTCAACGCCCTCGACTGGGCGATGGTGGCGCTGTACGGCCTCCTTACCGTGGCAATCGGTCTCGCCGTCAGTCGTCGCGCCGGCTCGGGAACCCAGGAGTTCTTCCTCTCGGGCCGCTCCCTGCCCTGGTGGCTGCTCGGGGTTTCACTGGTCGCCACCACTTTCTCTACCGATACCCCGAACCTGGTCACCGACCTGGTTCGCACCGGCGGAGTCAGCCAGAACTGGGCCTGGTGGGCCTTCTGCCTTACCGGCATGGCCA
>DASWKS010000662.1:0-5440 GCA_036396495.1 Gemmatimonadales bacterium | reverse complement strand
GGTTCGGTGTCATCGGGGGCCCGCTCGAACAGCACTCGCATGTCGGGCGCCGCGATCAGGGTGCGTTCGGACGATCCCTCGTGGAAGTGACGCCAGGTGTCGGTCCCTTCGCGGTCGACCAGCGCCGGATGGGAAGCGTGCTTGATGGTGCCGACCCGGCGGCCCTGCCGGTGATACTCGCGTGCCAGTGCCACCAGGAGGGTGGTCTTCCCGGCGTTCTTGTGGCCGATGATGGAGAGCATCCTCATGTACGGGCCAACTCCTCCGCGCGCTGGAGGTCTTCTGCGGTATTCACGTTGAAGAACAGGACGGCGGGATCACCAAAGGTGCTGACGATCTGGTCATTGAGGATACCCACCCGCACGAGGTGGTGGAAGGCGATCGCCCGGTGGTCGCCGCTCTGCCGGACCTGTTCGATGGCGTCGCCGCAGGCCGGCCCATAGGCGGCACAGAGCGGTTCCACCCCGCGCCGGCCGCCGCTCTCCGGCAGGCAGGCATCGGCCTGGTCGAGCCCGTGTGCCAGGGCCGCCAGAAGGTCGGAGGTAACGAACGGCATATCCCAGGCGACACAAACCACCGGTGCCGGCGCCCGTCGCACCGCGGTGTAGAGTCCGCCCAGCGCGCCCAGCCCGGGTATCAGATCGGGGACCACCCGGAGCCCGGGTTTCCAATGGGCGGCATCGAGCGCGTTCGCCACCAGCAACGGCGGCGCGCCCAGGGCATCCTCGAAGGTCCGGACCAGCCGGTCGAGGATCCGCGCGCCGGCTACCCGCTCCAGCCCCTTCGGCTTGCCTGCGAAGCGGGTGGCCTCGCCGCCGGCGATGATGGCGCCGTTCACGAGGCGGACGGACGGTCCGACGGACCAGCGGGCGGCTGGTGGATATGGGGGGCACCGCTCACGGCGCGCCCGACCAGAACCATCCGGTTGCGGGAAGCAATCTCGAGGGCGAGGGTCGATGGTACCGACGGCGTGGCGACCCAGCTGATGCCGGCGCGGGCGGCCTTGAAGGCCAGCTCGGCGGAGATCCGTCCCGTGACCATCAGCCCCAGCCCCACGATCGGCCTTCGGTTCAACACCAGGGTGCCGATCACTTTGTCCACCGCATTGTGGCGCCCGATGTCTTCGGCGTGGGCCAGGAGGTCGGTCCCATCGGTCAGGGCGGCCGCGTGGATCCCGCCGGTCTCGCGGTAACGTTGGCCCTGCTGGAACAGGGCCTTGAAGAGCAGCCGCAACTCGTCCAGGGCGGGCAGCCGGGCGGGCGGGCGGGCCGTCACCGGGGCGGCATTCACATCAGCCAGATAGGTGGCGACGGCGCCGCAGCCGGAGGCCAGAACCGGCCGCCGGGCTTCGGCTCGCACCGCTTCAAACTGTGGTTCCGGAATGGTGGCCCAGAAGCCCAGGTCTGTGGAGCAGGGACGCAGCCGCACGTCGTCCACGCTGCCGATATACCCTTCGCCATAGAGCCATCCCAGCGCCAGCTCCTCCAGCAGATCGGGAGTGCACATCCAGGTGACCAGGGGCACCCGGTTCACCTCGAGCCACACCGGGGTCTCTTCGACCGCGGCGTCCTCGCTCATCCGGCCGCCGCGCTTGGCCGGCTGTCTCAGCTCAGAGGGTTCCGGTGCACTCGGCATGAAGCGTGGCATCCTCGGCTACCCGGACCCGCTCGAGATCCACTCCGGAGGGGAGTGCGGGCGCCAGCTCGTTCCAGCACCAGGCGGCCACCGTTTCGCAGGTGGGGAGGGCTTCCTGCCGGGCGCAAACCGGAATGGCCTGGTTGAGGGAACTGCCATCCAGCGGATCCACCACCCGCTCGGCGAGCACCTCATCCAGCCGGGAGACATCCATCACCATGCCTCGCACCATGGTTCCGTTCACCGTCACGTCGCAGGTGTAGTCGTGGGAATGCGGGTCCACGGTGGATCCGAAGCGAGCCCGGTTTTCTGCCTCGCTCAGCTCCGGCAGGCGAAGGAAGTGGGTGGCGTGGAAACCGACCCGACGGGTGAGCGATACTCTCATGACGCCACCATCAGAACGGCCAGTCGAAGGCCCAGGCCAGGCCGAGGTTCAGCCAGGGGCTTACCGACCACTCGCTGCTCTCGATCGCCTCCTGGACGAACGCCGTGGTGTACTTGATCTGCCAGAAGTTGAACCGGCTCTCGGCCTGGAGCGCGAGCCGCTGCCCCAGGAAGAATCGTACGCCGAGCACAGGGGCCAGGAAGAACTTGGTTCCCATCTTGAAGCTTGCCGGGTCGTCGGGGAGGTTCTCGCTGAACGCCAGGCCGGCGGCCGCGCCCGCAAAAGGTGCCAGGCGGTGCCAGGTCTTGCCGCCGGTCAGGTTGAAATGGATGGCCGCGTCGATCCAGAGCACATCGGTATCGGTTGTCCCCACAATCCGCTCATCGGCCGGTTCCGCCGGATCGTAGATGCTGCGCGAGAGCATCCCGTAGAACCCGCCGGCGCTCAACTGGATGGTACGGTTGGCCAGAAACGACATCCGCAGTCCATAGACGTTGCCACCATGTGGCGCCACGCCGACAGCTCCACCACTCCCCAGAAACCGGCCTCCGGAAAGTACCAGGAAGGTGGATCGCCGGATGTCGCGGTAGGGCGACGTGGCGGGATCGTGACCGACCTGGGCGGCCCCGGGTGCCGCGGTGCCCAGGGTGCCGATCAGGGCGGCCAGGTGCAGGAGTGGACGGTGGCGGGACGGCTTCATGCTGTTCGTCAATCTCTCTCGCTCAGGCTCTTACCGGTCATCTGGTCGGGCTGCTCCAGTCCCATCAGCTCCAGGATCGTGGGAGCCACGTCGCAGAGGGCTCCGCCGGAACGAAGGCTGGTGATGTCGGTCCCGATGGCCAGGAGCGGTACCGGATTGGTTGTGTGGGCGGTGTGGGGTCCGCCGGTGTCGGGATCGATCATGAGTTCGCAGTTACCGTGATCCGCCGTGATCAGCAGCCGGGTGCCCGACACCGCGGCGCTGCTGACGACCCGGCCCAGGCAGCGGTCGACCGTTTCCACCGCCCGGAGGATCGCCGGCACCACCCCGGTGTGCCCCACCATGTCGGCGTTGGCGAAGTTGCAGAGCAGAAAGTCGTGCTCCGCCGCCTCCAGGGCGTGGCAGAGACCGTCGGTGACCTCTACCGCGCTCATTTCGGGCATCAGGTCGTACGTGGCGACCCTGGGAGACGGTACCAGCAGCCGTTCCTCGCACCGGAACGGCGGCTCCACACCGCCGTTGAAGAAGTAGGTCACGTGGGGGTACTTCTCCGTTTCCGCGGTGCGAAACTGGGTCAATGACCGGTCGGCCAGGACCTCGGCCAGAATCCGGTCGAGCGTGAAGGGGGGGAAAGCCTGGGGCAGCGGGAAGGTCTGATCGTACTGCGTCATGGTGACGGCCTGGGTCGCCGGCTGACGCCCGGCCTCGAAGCCATCGAACCCCTCGATGGAGATGGCCCGCACCAGCTGCCGCATCCGGTCGCTGCGGAAGTTCACGTAGAAGATTCCGTCACCGTCCCGCACCGGAGCCAACGGCGCCTCGCCGCTCCGAATGACAATGGGCTTGATGAACTCGTCGGTTTCGCCCCGGGCGTAGGCGGCGTCGACGGCCCGAACCGGATCATCGGCGGTGTTGGGAGCCCGGCCCTGCACGATTGCGTCGTAGGCCAGCCGGGTGCGATCCCAGCGCTTGTCGCGATCCATGGCGTAGTAGCGGCCGGATAAGGTGGCCAGGCGGGCCGGCGGGCTGGCGGACGGTTGGCTTACCGTGGCAACCAGCTTCGCCAGGTCCTGCTGGAGCTTCCGAACGACTTCCAGCCCGGACTGAGGAGGCGAATCGCGCCCATCCAGGAACCCGTGGATCGCGATGCGTGGCACACCCTGCCGGAGGCCGAGCTCCACGGCCGCCAGCAGGTGCCGGTCGAGCGCGTGTACCCCGCCGAACCCGAGCAGCCCCATCAGGTGGAGGGTACCGCTACTTCGCCTCACGTGTTGGCACAGCGACACCAGCGGTTCGATCCGGAAGAAATCGCCGTTCGGAATGCTCTGAGAAATACGGACCAGATCCTGGGGCACCACCCGGCCGGCGCCGAGGTTCAGGTGCCCTACTTCGCTGTTCCCCATTTGTCCCCGGGGGAGTCCCACCGCCAGCCCACTGGCGTCGAGCAGCGTGCGCGGGTTCCGGCTGAACAAGTCATGCCAGACCGGCGTATTCCCGAGCTCGATTGCATTGCCATCCCGCTCGGCTCGATAGCCCCAGCCATCGAGGACCACCAACGCCACGGGGCGCTGGCGCTGGAATCCGTTTGACATGCCTCTCCGCGCGTTCTACAATGCCGGAAGTGACGATCGCGCCGCAATCTAGCCCTCCACGGGGTCGGCTACCAGCCGTTACCGGGCTGGTCCTGGTGGCCTTCTTGGGTCACGAGTCACGAGTCGCCAGTCACGAGACTCCGCCACCCACGACGTTGATTCTGGCCCTGCAAAGACAGCAGCGTACCACGCTCCCAGGCGATACCCCGTTCTATGCCGCGCCGAATGGGACGCTGCTCGGCACGTTGCGATCGGGGGCGTCGGTGGTGTTCGGCCGAGCCCGTGGTGCCTGGCGCCAGGTCACGTTCGAAGGCTGGATCTTCACGTCATCCACCGGCCCCTCTCCCCGACAGGAATTCACCCTGTCGGTGCGGGCTGACGGAGGAGAGAACCTGCGCAATCGGCCCGATGGCGACCGGATCGCCCGGGCGGTGGAGGGAACCGGATTCACCCGGTTGGCTCGCCAGGGTGGTTGGACCCGGGTGCGGCGAACGGCCTGGATCCACCGAGGCGGTGAGTCCCCAGCCAATCGCGGGTCGCGGGTCGCTGGTGGGGATAGCGGTCGCGCCGCCCGGGTCGAGAGCCGCGATTCCAGCCCGGCGCCGCTGCCGCCTCCCGCGGTCCTGCTGGCCCAGGAACCCGCCGCCGACCGGGTGATCATCCGGAAGGGCGCGACGCTTTCAGTCGGACCAGGCGGAGCCGGATTGGGGCCGGTGCCGGAGGATATGCCGGGAGAGGTTTCCGGGCGGGCCGGCAACTGGGTGAGGGTGCGGACGGAGACCTGGGTCCGGGCCGAGGACCTGCGTCCCGCACCCCAGGAGGGCGCGGTCACGTTGGAGCGGTTGCGCACCGAGCAGGACAAGCTGGTGGGGCAGTCGGTCACCTGGCGGCTGCAGTTCCTCGCGGTCCAACGGGCCGACGAGCTGAGGCCCGAGCTGCCGGCGGGGCAGCCCTATCTCCTCACCCGGGGCCCACTACCCGAGGTCGGGTTCGTGTACGTGGCAGTCAGCGCCGATCAGATGCCGCGCTTCCGCTCGATGAGCCCGCTCGATGAATTCGTGGCTCGGGGACGGATCCGCGCCTCGAGGACCAGGCATCTCCCGACCCCGGTGATCGAACTCGACCGGT
>DASWKS010000661.1:0-2445 GCA_036396495.1 Gemmatimonadales bacterium | reverse complement strand
ACCGTGGCAATGCTGAGCCAGACGGCAATCGGAGAGTACTACCTGCGACCGGTCGACTATTGACCGGAGCCGGGAGCCGGGAGCGGGCAGCAGGGAGAAGGGAGCGGCAGTGAGCTTCAACCCCTTCCAGTTTTCCTGCTCCCTGCTTCCTGCTCCCTGCTCCCTGCTCCCTGTTCGAGAGGAGCGTCATTGATCCCTGAAACCCGTTCCATGGCTTACAGTCGCGGCGAGATCAGCACCTTTGTCATGCCCCACATGCAGAACGTGCTGGGCGATCTGTTCGGCGGGCATCTCATGGCCCTGGTGGACCAGGCGGCGGCGGTGGCGGCCATCCGGCATGCCGGCGGCCCGGCGGTGACCCGGAGTATCCATCGCCTCGACTTCCACCGCGCCATCCCGGTGGGCGCGCTGGTGACCTGCGTGGCCACGGTCGACTACGTGGGTCGCTCCTCGATGGACATCACGGTGGAGGTCTTCTCGGAGCGGGTCAGCACCGGTGAGCGGGAGCATACTCACAGCGCTCACGTGGTCTTCGTCGCGGTAGACCAGAACCGGCACCCCTGCCAGGTGCCCCGACTGGTCCCGGACACGCCCGAGGAGCAGGCCCGATACGACCGGGCCCGAAAGTTTCGTGCGGAGCATGGTCGCCGGTGACCAGGCCGGTCACCATGGTGCTGAGTGGCGGCGGAGTGAAGGCGGCCGCGCACCTGGGCGCGGTGCGGGCTTTGCGCGAGCAAGGGATCATTCCCACCCGGTTCGTCGCCACCTCCATGGGCGCCGTGATCGCGGCCCTGCTCGCCGCCGGCTTGCCTCCGGAAGAGGTGTTCCAGCGACTGCTCACCGTGAGGCGGCACGATGTGGCGCGGCCCCGCCCGGCCGGTCTGGTGCGGGGCCTCTTCAGCTCGGCGCTGCTCTATCCCGAACCGCTGCAGCAGACCATCGCGCGGCTGGTGGAGCAGACTCGGTTCGAGGATCTGGCGCTGCCGCTGACGGTCACCGCTGCCGATCTCGATACCAGCGAGCTGGTCTGCTTCGGTGCCGGCGGGGAGGACGCGCCGTTGCACCAGGCGCTGTACGCCGCGTGCGCGCTGCCGATCTGGTACCCGCCTGCCGTGATGGGCGGACGGCGGTTGGCGGACGGCGGGATTCGCTCCGTGCTGCCGCTTCAGGTGGCGGCGCAATTCCCGGCCGATATCGTGGTGGGGGTCGATACCGGGCCCGGCACCGATGCGGCTCCCGCGTCGGGCCGTCTGGCGCCTCCTCCCCTGGTGCAGATGTACGGCGAGGCGATGCACGGACTGATGTCCGCCAACACCGAGCTCGAGGTGGCTCTGTGGCGGGCTACCCCGGGCCGGCCGCCCCTCATCTACATCCGGCCCGAGACGGCGCGGGGCGAGACCTTTGCCATCGCCGAGATGGGGCGTTATGAACAGGCGGGCTACGAAGCGGCCCGTCGAGTCCTGTGACAGCCCCTTTGCCTTACGCCCAGGTTTCCTTACTCTGTAGTGACTCCATGCCCGATCCCCGGCTCTTTACCCTCGACGAGGCCGAGCGAACTCTTCCGCTGGTCCGACAGATCGTCTCCGACATCCGCAACGAGTATCGCGAGTGGCGGGACGCGGTCACCCGTTACGAGCTGGAAGCCGCCGGGGCCACCGCGGACAGCGGCGAGACCGACCTCCTGCGCGCCCTGCGTGAAAGGGTCGGTAGCCACGCCGAGCGGGTCGCCGTGCTGGTGGAGGAGCTGCAGGCGCTGGGAGTGGAGCTCAAGGACTTCGAGCAGGGGTTGGTGGACTTCTACGCGTTGCGCGAAGACCGGCTGGTATATCTCTGCTGGCGGTTGGGGGAGGACCATATCACCCACTGGCACGAAGTGGACGAAGGGTTCCCCGGCCGCCGCCCGGTCGATGCCATCCTCACCCGGGGAGTGGTGCCGTGAGAGCGCTCTGGTATTTCCTGCATATGGCGGGACAAGTGGCCTGGCTGGGCGGCGCGCTGGCCGCGATGGCGGTGGGCGCGGCGGCCAAGCGGGAGGCACCGGCCCAGATGGGAATGGCAGCACGGTTGCAGGGAGCCATCTACCGGGGTCTGATCGGTCCCGGCGCGCTCGTGCTCGTCCTCTCGGGGATTCTCCTCACCCTTCAGATGTACAACCGGGTCACCGCGGTGGGACTCAATCGGTGGCTGATGGCGATGCAGGGGCTGGGTATCCTGGGCGGCCTGATGGTCCTGGTGCACACCGTGCCCACCTCGAGCAAGCTGGTCCGGCTGGAGCCCAGCGGGCCCACCGCCGCGGCGTTTCACGGATTGCACCAGCGGCTCAAGGTGTCGGCCATGATCTCCAGCATGATCGGCATGCTGGGGCTGCTGACTTCGGCACTCTACCAGACCGGCTGACACACTCTTCAGCGCATGAGCGATCTCACGCTTTAGCGATTTGACACC
>DASWKS010000660.1:0-5682 GCA_036396495.1 Gemmatimonadales bacterium | reverse complement strand
TCTTGAGCAGCCGGCAACACCCGATCCGATCCACCGCACCCTCCGGGAAGGTTCGCTTCGATTCGAGCGCCTCCCGGTTCTGGCCCACGAGCATGGTCAGCTTCCATTCCAGCGCCAGGCGATCCCGGTAGGCGATCATTTCGGGGATCTTGTACGAGGTATCGATGTGCACCAGCGGGTACGGCACGTGACCGAAGAACGCCTTGCGCGAAAGCCACAACAGGACCGTGCTGTCCTTCCCGATGGACCAGAGCAGGCACAGACTGCGGAAGTTGGCATACGCCTCCCGCAGAACGTGTACGCTTTGCGTTTCCAGCCGGTCCAGATGATCCACGGTCACACCCCGTTGTTCCTGCCGCGGAGAGCGGCCAGCACCTGCTCGCCTGCCTGCTCCGGTGAGCTCTTCATGGTGTCGATCACCAGCTCGGGTCGCGCGGGCGGCTCGTAGGGATCGCTGATCCCGGTGAAGTGGTCGATCTCCCCTCGCCGCGCCCGGGCGTAGAGACCCTTCACGTCCCGACGCTCGCACTCCCCCAGCGGGGTCGCGACATACACTTCCAGGAAGTTTCGGCAGAGCCCCCGGACGAACTGGCGGGAGTCCTCATACGGCGACACGAATGACGCAACCACGAACACCCCGTTCTTCTCCAACGTGCTGGCCAGGAACCCGATTCGCCGGACGTGCTGGTCCCGCTCGGGCCGCGTAAAGCCGGTATTGGGAAAGATGTTCCGGACCACGTCCCCGTCCAAGCGCTCCACCCGGTGCCCCCGGTCAGCCAGCTCCCGGGCCACCCGGTCCGCGATGGTGCTCTTGCCAGAGCCCGAGAGGCCGGTGAACCAGATCACGGCCGGCTCGACCTGCTGCTTCCCGAACCGGATCCGGTCCCAGACCCGTTCGTGGAACCAGAACAGCCCGAGCTTCGACACGAACTCGACCGCGCCGACGGCGAGCGACAGCACCAGCCGTCGGGTGAAGAGGAACACCAGCAGGGAGGTCGCGATGGTTCCCAGGATTCGCCAGGAGAGCGCCTTGGCGACCGAGCGCGCATGGGTTTCACGAAACACGCTTGCCCCCCTCGGTCCGGTTCGCGCGCGTCACCATGGCCGGAAGAGCACTCCCGCCTCGTGCAGGAAGTTCCGGAGCCGCTCGACGGCGTCAGCCAGGGGCTCGTCCTCCCCCACGACCAGGTCGGCCCGGAAATCCGTGGTGACGCGGTCGCCCAGCCAGACGGTCGACACCCGGTCGGCCCCGACCGACGCCCTGATCAGTTCGAGGTCTTCCGCCGTCAGCTCCGCCGCACTCACCAGCAGGATGACTCCCGCGTCCAGCATGATGTTGGCCACCTCGGCCAGCCGCCGCATGTGCTCGGCGCGATTCCCGGTCCTCTCCAGGTCAGCGTCCACCCCATAGAGCACATTGCCCATGCCGAGGAAGTAGACCACCCGGCCGTCGTTGAAGAGCCGGACTTCCAGCTCCTTCGCCAGCCGTTTACGGTCGACCGCTCGCGGCCCGGTCAGGAGCAACAGGACCGGCTTCTGCCCGTAGCGCTCGGCCCGCCGCTCGCCCGGGATGAAGCTCGCCTCCCATTTGAAGTTTCGAAGCAGGACCTTGTCACGCACCCAGGTCTGGCGGTCGGGGAGCGCCTCGCGCACGATGCCTCCACCCCGAATATCGGAGTCATCCACCAGCACGAACCGGCTGGTGGCGAGTGCCACCTCCGGGTCATCGAACGCGAGGGCCCGCTGCAGCTGCAGGGTGCACTCAGCGACCTCGTGCAGGTCCACCCGGTCCGTCCCGTCGCGGGCGGCGAGTGTGGACCCGTCGATCACCCGATGGATCTCTTCCACCCGGGCCAGTACCTTCGCGGTCCCCAGCTTGAGGAGATAGTCCTTCCGCTTGACGAGGGGCCCGCGCCCGAGCCAGAACAGGCTCACCAGCAAGCGAGTGGTGACATGGGGACGGACCTCAGTGGCCAGCGCGGCGAGTTCGCCCCGCGCGACGTAGATCTGTTCCGCCAGGGTGAACCCCGCGGCCTGTCCGGCGATGGCCCGGGCCGGCGGCGGGCCGTTGAAGGCTTCGAGGGACTTGACCCGGGCCTTCTTGCCTGACGGGTAGAACACGACCTCATCGCCCGGCGCGACTCCGCCTGATTCGATGGTCCCCGCCACGATGCGCCGGTCGTCGCCTTCTTCAGTGAACTTGTAGACGTCCTGCACCGGCATCCGGAATGGCTTGTCGACCGGCGGACGTTCGGGCTCGAACTGCTCGAGCACCTCCAGAACGGTGGGGCCGTCGTACCAACCGAGGTGCGGGCCAGGGGCCGCGATGTTCTCGCCCTCGCGGGCGCAGGCGGGAAGGATGGCCCGGGGCTTGACGCCGATCTCATCCAGGAACCGGCCGTAATCGGCGGCGATGCGTTCGAATACCTCGCGGCGGTACCCCACCAGGTCCATCTTGTTGACCACCACCGCGAGCTGCCCGATGCCCAGCAGGGACATCATGTAGCCGTGGCGGCGCGAATTCTCCCGGATGCCTTCCTCCGCGTCGATCACGAGCAGGGCGGCCTCGGCGTGCGCCGCGCCGGTGACCATGTTGCGCAGGAACTCGATGTGTCCCGGTGCGTCCAGAATGATGTAGTCGCGGCGCGCCGTCTTGAAGAAGACCCGGGCGGCATCGATCGTGATCCCCTGGGCCTGCTCGTCCTTCAGGGCATCGAGCAGGAACGCGTACTCGAACGGCCGGGCCGTGCGGGCGCAGAGCTCTCGGATCTGTTCCAGTTTGCCCTGCGGCAGGGAATTGGTGTCAACCAACAGCCGTCCGATCACGGTGCTTTTCCCGTGATCGACATGACCAGCCATCACCAGATGGATTCGCTGTCGCGGCGGAGGGACGGATTCGAGCGTCATGTCAGAGGCTCGGGAAAGCTCTCAGGCCGCGCATCAGTCGCGCAAGCTCCGGACCGACTTCCGGGCTCCTGAACCGGCTTGCCCATTCCCGTTTGTGGTCCCACGTTTCGCCGATGGTGCCCCGGCCCGTCAGGCGATGGGCGGGGTCGCTCGCCGCCGAGGAGATGACCCCACACCGAGAAACCACTGCTGCCGCGATCGAGCGGATCCGCCCCCGTGCGAAAGAGCAGGTCGAGGCTTTGACCTGGCTACTGGGGCGGGCGTTCCCCGAATGGACCACCGTCAACGCCCGAGGTTGAAAGCACCCCGGCGTTTCGCTCCAGCACGGCGTCGTACACCTCCGCGATCCGCCTGACATACTGATCCGGATCGAAACGGCGAAGCACCGTCGCGCGTCCAGCGCTTCCGACCCGGGCTCGCCGACCAGGATCGCGCAGCAGCTGAGCCAGTAAGACTCCAACCGCCGCCACGTCTCGGGGATCTCTCAGAAACCCGTCCACGCCGTCCGTCACGATTTCCAGCGGCCCGCCACTCCCCGCGGCCACGACCGGGATGCCGTAGGCCATCGCTTCGGTCAACACCAGTCCGAACGGCTCCGGTTCAATGGAGCTGTGGACCAGCACGTCCAGGAGACCATAGGCCTCGTCGGGATCTTGAATGAATCCCGTGAACCACACCCGGTCCTGCAGGCCGAGCTGCCGGACCTCGTCCCGCAACAAGCGACCGTACGCATCGTTCGCGTCGGTAACATCGCCAATGATGACGGCGCCGCTTCCGGGAACCTGGCGCAGCGCCAGGGCGGCCGCACGGAGAAACTCCAGCTGGCCCTTCCAGGCCACGATCCGGCCCACGATGCCCACGAGCACCAGATCGGGGGGGATGCCGTAGCGGGCCCTCGACCGGCTCCGTTCGGCCGCCGACAAATTACCGGGTTCGACCGTCAGTGGATTGGAGAGGAGGGCGATGCGTCCCGGACTGGCTTCGACACTCCGGAAGCTCTCGACCACCGGCTTCGAAATCGCAATGCAGGCAGGCGCTCGGCGGGCGAGGCGCCGGGTGACATACGAGTTACCACAGGGGCCGTGGGCGTGCACCAGCGCCGGTGTGGCGGTGAGCCCGGCGGCGAGGTGCGCCTCCAGATTCTCGAAGCCGTTGTTGAGGTGCAGCAACGCGATTCCTTCTTCGCGAATCAACGTCATCAGGCGGCGGGTGTAACCGGCATTGCGCAGCAGTCTGAGCCCGGTGTCGGCCCATCCCCCGAGCCGTCGGACCGAACCCGGAAGGACGGCCAGGCGTTCCCGGGTGCGGGCTTGCCCGACATAGTCGTAAGGCTTGGCAAGATGCACGACCCGCGATTGGGCCACTTCCGTCACCCGCAGGACCTCGGCCTCGACCGCGGCTGCCAGAAACACCCGGTAACGGTCCGGCGGCATGCGGTTGACGATCACCGACGCGACCAGGGCGGAGCCGCCAAACGAAGCCCCTTGATCCACAATGAGCACGCCGGGGCGCTGGTTCATTCCGGAGCTTCGGGCATGAACCGATTCACCAGGTCCAGCAGCGCGGCATAGTGGGACACCGAGCTCTGCAGTTCGCCTGGGAAACGGGCGGCACGGCTGACCTCACGCAGGACCGCCAAACAGGGTATGGTCCGCATATCCGCCCGCCTCAAACCGAAGTCTTCTTCACCGAACCCCTTCTGCCGAGGTGCCAGGAAGCCGGTTCTCACGGCATCGTCCACGAGCTGCCGGAGGCCGTCAAACACACTGAGCCGGAAGTGCTCCACCTTCAACCGGTAATCACACCAATCGATCCCCGGCAGGTCCTGGTCCTGGTACTGATCCCAGTCGATGATCGCCGTGATGGTCCCGTCGGCGGCGGCGAGGGCATTGCCGACGCCGAAGTCGCCATGAGAGGCACACAGAGACCGGGCTCGCCCCTCTAACAACCGGCGAAGCCGGGTGCCAGCCAGATCCAGCAGGCGGGCGATCCCCGGCTCCGCTCCCAATCGGACGCGGATGGGCTCGAGATAGCCTTCAATCAGATCGTCGAGTAACCGGCCCTCCAGACGACTTTCCCGCCGAGTGGAGGACTGAAACCCGTGAGAAAACCGGAACAGGTCGTCCTCGATCCGCACCCGACACTCGGGGTCCCGATACAACAACCAGGCGAGGCGACCGGGCCGGAATTCCTCGACGAAGGCTTCGACTATACCATTGCCGGACTCCCCCAGGGGCGATGGGATCAGACCCCGGGCAGCGGGCGCCAAGTCGGGGCGGTCTCGGAGCCGCTCGGTAATACTCCGGTTCTTGCGCACCAGGCCGGCTGTTGTCGGGTTGGTCGCCACCCTGACCAGCCGGCGGGCGTCATCAGCGCCTGCCAGCACCAGAACCAGGGCTCCTCGACGCCGGAGGTGGAAGCGCTCGACCGAGAAGTCGTGGTCCCCGGTGGCGCGGTTCAGCAGCCTGGCCGCCTCGCTGAATCCGGTGGCTCCGTCTGCTGGAGCGAGAAAAAAGACATGCTCCCGCGGCTGTTTGAGCGAGACCGGGAGTCGCGGAGAACGCCCCAAGCGCCACTCAGTCGGATCCCGGTCCCGAATCAGGAACGCTTCGACCTGGTCGAGATTCGGAACGGGAAGGAATTCCGCCCGGACCGCGAGCCCCG
Source organism: Gemmatimonadales bacterium (assembly GCA_036396495.1). GTDB lineage: Bacteria > Gemmatimonadota > Gemmatimonadetes > Gemmatimonadales > GWC2-71-9 > SZUA-320. Next base: position 111 of record DASWKS010000660.1, on the reverse strand, counting down.
CCCGCCCGGCGGCCCGTCGAACCTGGTTTCTGACCCAGCCGGCGGGTACCAGTCGGCGGCGGATGAGGACCACCGCCTTGCCCCGAGGTGGGAAGCGGTCCCCGAACCACG
>DASWKS010000659.1:0-3978 GCA_036396495.1 Gemmatimonadales bacterium | reverse complement strand
CGATTCACCCCCGGCCAGATCGGCAGGATTCTCCATGGGTCGTAACCGCACTCCGCCACCTTCACCAGCCAGTCGCGACTGTATCTAGACGTGCATACGGTCTCGGTGGAGGATCATCCGTGCGTTGCGTTTCGCATCGCTCCCTCTGCAGTGTCCTCGGCCTTGTCCTGTTCTCAGCATGCAGTCGCGATCCAGCGCCCCGGGAGGAATCCCGTGGCGCTTCCCCTTCCAGAAGTCTTAGAGCACGCTGCTTCCGGCGGGTGCGCGACGTCAGTCGGTCAGTCGGTCAGTCGGTCGGTCGGTCCGTCCGCCCGCCCGTCCGCCCGTCAGCGAAGTCCCACCGTCCCCTTCACGGCCGCGAACAGCTTTTCCGAGTCGTAGCCGATCCCGCGCTTGAACACGATCTCCATTCGGCGAATGTCCTCGATCCGGGTGGATGGGTCGCCGTTCACCACGATCAGGTCGGCCTGCTTACCCACCGCGATGGTTCCGATTCGTTCCTGCCGGCCCAGATAGACCGCCCCGTTCAGCGTCGCAATCCGGATGGCCTCGACCGGAGTAAAGCCCGCCTCCACCAGCAGCTCGACCGCGCGCTGATTGGCGAACCCGGCCACCACGCCGCCGTAGCCGGTGGGATCGGTCCCCACCACCAGCAGCCCGCCGGCCTTCGCGAACTCCCGCTCCATCGCCATCGCCTTGGTGAAGAGGTTGGCGTAGGGTGACTGGCGGTTCACCGCGACCTGGGCGAAGGTCCGCAGGTACTGGTCGCGCACCTCGGGCAGCATGGCGTCGAGGACCCGGTCCGGAGCGCGGGGACGCCCGGGCGTGTAGGTCTCGAACACCGTGAGGGTCGAAGTGAGCGCCACCTTCCTGGCGACCAGGTGCCTGACCAGGTCCTGGAACACCGGTCCGCCCAAGTCCACCGACAGCAGCGATTGATTGGGGTTGGGCGGACACCGGTCCGGCTCCTTGCCGGACACGAAATCGGTGCTGGCCACAAAGCCGTGCTCCAGGTTGTCGATTCCCAGATCGGCGGCCTCGCGGTAGGTGACCGAGCAGAGGTGGCCCGTCACCTTGAGCCCGCGGTGGTGGGCCGCGCCGATCGCCGCCGCCAATTCGGCGCGGGAAATCTGCATGTAGGCCTTGAACGAGGTCGCGCCTTCGCCGGCCCACTGCTCCACCATGGCCCGCGCGTCCTCCGGTCCGCGCAGGGCCTTCACCTGCGCGATGGGGAGACCCGCTCCGTTCAAGTACGGCGCCGTGACATCCAGATCGGGTCCCGGTACCCGGCCCGCATCGATGTCACGCTTGAGATTGAGGTCGGCGTACCCCTGCACGTTGCCGCCGGTGCGGGCGGTGGTGACGCCGCCGGCCAGATAGAGCCGCGGAAAGCTCCACCCCTGCCAGCCGTACACTGCATTTCCCGCGGGATAGAACATGTGCTCGTGCAGCATCACGAATCCGGGGAGCACCGTCCGCCCCTCGAGATCCAACGTCTCGGCACCGGCCGGAACCGGGGTGGACCCCGCGTCACCCACGGCCGCGATGGTACCGCCCCGGAGGATCACGGTCTGTCCCGCCCGCCCCGGGGCGCCGGTACCGTCGACCACCCGCACGTTGGTGAGCGCGATGACCGGGGCCGAGACGCGGACGAAGGGGCGGAGCTGTGGGGTCACGGTGTCTTGCACCATGGCGCCCGCGAGGGCGATGGTCGCGGCAACCAGCATGGTCGAATCCCGGAAGGGTAGGGCGGGAAATCTGGCCTGGCTGTGGCCGAACCGGAACAGCTTCGCAGCCCAATCGAGACTTCGTCCCGGGAGACTTTGGGAGCATGAGTCGGATCGCCTGCCAGCGCCGGCTCCGGTAACGTGTTGTCGTCAACCGATGAGAGCGCCCAATGAGCTACCGTGTACATGCGATTCCTCAGGATGTGGCAGACGAGGTGCGGGCTACCATGCGGTCGCCCGGCTACGGCCACCCGGCCCACCGCGAGCTGGCAAAGGGCACTGGCCCCTGCCGCAGCTGTCTCCGTCCCTTCCGGGTCGGCCAGGATGAACGAATTCTTTTCACCTACCAGCCCTTCGACGGGTTGGGCCTGCCGTCACCGGGTCCGATCTTCATCCACGCCGAGCCGTGCCAGCGATACCAGGGGCACCAGATCCCCCGGGAGCTCCTGTCGATTCCGCTGATACTCGAGGCGTTCACCGAGGACGGCCTGTCGCTGGGCCGTCTCGCGCTTGGCAAGAGAGACCCGGATGATGCAATGGCCGAACTGTTGTTCGACACCGGCGCCGAATACATCCACCTGCGCCACGCGGAAGCGGGATGCTTCATCGCGCGGGTCGAGCCGGTCAGGATTCACGAATTCGTCTGAAAAGCGGGAGGCGGGAGGCGGGAGAGGGGGACGGGAGCTCTGACCGACCTTCCCACCTCCCCCAGATGGAGGTTCTCCCGCCTGCCGCCTCCGGCCTCCCGCCTCCCGCCTCCCGCCTCCCCTCTCCCCGAGGTTGGATCGCTAGTTGCGGTATGTCCGGTATCCAGTTCGCTGACGCGGGGTCGGATGGAACGTGCAAGTAGCGGGACTGCAGCCGACCTGGTCTCGCTTTTTCAAGACAGCCCCACACTCGACCGCAAGGTTCCTCGCCTGGGCGGCCTCCCCCCCTGGCTGAAGATCACCGTGCGGGTCCTGCTGGCCTCTGGCCTGCTGGTCGGCGCGTATGCGGTGGGACTTCACACCTGGATCGCCGCCCAGCTGCTCTCGAGCTATACCGGCGGGATGACGTTCGAGCTGGTCGAAGGGCTGAGCCCCAATCCGGCCCTCTCGGCCGCCGGTCCTTATGACGAGCGTCTCGGTTATCGCCAGTTGCCGGAGACCATCGAGAGACTGGAAGCGCACGGCTTCCGGGTCGCGAAGCAGGCGAACGTGTCGGCCCGGTTCGAACGGGTGCGGCGGCTGGGATTGTTCCCGCTTTACACGGAGAAGACCCAGGCCGGCCTCCGCATCGTGGGCCACGACGGCAGGGTGATCTCCCCGTCGCTCTTCCCGGAGCGAGTCTACCCCTCCTTTGAGATGATTCCCCCGCTGATCGTGAGCTCGCTGCTCTTTCTGGAAAACCGGGAGCTGCTGGACGATCGCGATCCTCACAGTAATCCCGCGGTGGAGTGGGACCGGCTGGCCGCGGCGGTCATCCACCACGCCGGCGGCCGGTTTCTGGGCGGGGATGGCCGTTTCGGCGCCAGCACGCTCGCGACTCAGCTCGAGAAGGTCCGGCACTCGCCCGATGGAGTCACCGGATCGGCTAGTGAGAAAGTCCGTCAGATGGGAACCGCCACGCTCCGGTCCTACCTGCAGGGCCCGCGAACCGACCTGGTACGGCGCCAGATTCTCACGGATTACCTCAACTCCCTTCCGGTCGGCGCCGTTCCCGGTTACGGGGAAATCATCGGCGTGCGCGACGGCATGCGGGCCTGGTTCGGTCTCGATCCCGATTCGGCCGATATCGCCCTGCGGCGGATCTCACCTGAGCGGGTGACCGACGAGGCCGCCCGCGCCTATCGCGCGGCGCTGGCGCTGCTGCTGGCTCAGCGGCGGCCGACCCACTACCTCTTGAGCCAGGCTGGACGCGAGTCACTCAACCGGCTGACAGATGCGCACCTGAGGATTCTCGCGGCCGATAGCGTCATCCCCGATCAGCTCGCGGCTGCGGCACTAAAGGTGGATCTGGCCAGCCGGCCCCACGCACCTCCCGGGTTGCCCATCTCCTTCGTCGAGCGCAAGGCGATCAACTCGGTGCGGTCGCACTTGCTGGACCTGATTGGGGTATCCAACCTCTACCAGCTGGATCGGTTCGACCTCACGGTCCAGGCCAGCGTGGACGGCGGGGCACAAAAGGCAGTGACCGAGCGGATCAGGGACCTGGGCCGGCGCGAGTTCGTGCGATCGGCCGGGCTGACCGGGGAGCGGCTCCTGGGTGAAGG
>DASWKS010000658.1:0-9991 GCA_036396495.1 Gemmatimonadales bacterium | reverse complement strand
GCTCCCTGCTCCCCGCTCCCTGCTTCCTGCTCCCTGGCCCTTTGCCGGTTGTTAGTATTGATCAATGTCATCTCAGTCCTACACCGAATCCGGCAAGCTCCTGAAGCAGGGGCCGATTGCGCCCTGCTACTTCTTCCACGGTCCGGTGGATCTGCTCAAGGACGAGGCCATTGCCGATCTGCTGGATCGGCTGCTCGACCCCTCGCTGCGCGATTTCAACCTGGACCAGCGGTCCGCCAATCAGCTGGCACCGGAAGATGTCGAGGCGCTGTGCCAGACCTTACCCATGATGGCCGAGCGTCGCGTGGTCGTCATCCGCGACGTGGAGGCCTGGGGACGGAAGACCCGGACCAAGGCCGCCGTCCTCGACTACCTCGAGCGGCCGTCACCTGGAACCGTGCTCATCCTGGTCCAGACCGGAGGCGAAGCCAAGCCGGATCCGGACCTGCTGGCGAAATCCACCTCCATCTCGTTCGACCCGCTGCGCCGCGAGCACGTCGAGAAATGGCTGGAACGCCGCGCGACGGCCCGGGGGATACGGCTCGCGCCCGATGCCGCCGCGCACTTGATCGCCGTCCTGGGGGACCAGTTGGGGCTGCTCGCGGCCGAGCTCGAAAAGCTGGCGGGATTGAGCGACGGGACGCCGCTCTCGCTGGAGCAGGTGGAGTCGCTGCTCGGCGCGCGCCACGGCGAAACCCCCGACGACTGGTGTCGGGAGGTGCTGTCGGGAGACACCGGACGGGCGGTTGCCATGCTGCCGCACGTGCTGGAGCAGCCCGGGATGTCGGGGGTCCGGCTCCTCATGTTGTTGGGAACCCATCTGGTTGGCGTGGCGCTGACCCGGGCCCAGTTCGAGAGCGGGACCCGGGGTCGGGCGCTGGAGCGGGCCGCCTTCGATGCCATCAAGCGGGTCCGACTCTGGGGTGTGAGCTGGAGTGAGACGGCCTCCCTCTGGGCAGCGGCCGCCCCTCGCTGGCCCGAGGAGCGCATCCGTCGAGCCCTTCGTGCTGCCCGGGACGCCGATCAAGCCCTCAAGACCACGACGATTTCGACCGAAGCCGGCATTCTCACCGATCTGATTCTCGGCGTGGCGCTGACCACCCGGGAGGCCGCATGAGAGCGGGAGCGCTGCTGCTCTGCGGGTTGGGGCTGGCCGGGCCGCTGGCCGCCCAATCCGATCCCCAACTGTTGGCGGTGGTTCGTCTGGTGCAGGAAGGCCAGGGCGATTCAGCCCGGGCCATGGCGGGCCGCATTCTGGCGGCGACTCCACCCACCGACCCCAAGTACGCCGAAGTGCTTTACACCGTCGCCCGGGTGGCGGCCAGCACCGACGACCGCCGGCTGCATCTGCAACGGATCGCCATCGAGTACTCCCGGTCGGACTGGGCCGATGACGCGCTGCTCCAGCTGGCGCAGTTGGCATACGCAGCCCGGGACCCGGCCGGCGTGGTCGACCACATCCAGCGGCTCCTGGCCGACTATCCGCTGAGTCCGGTCCGCGCGGTCGCGGCGCTCTGGGGGGCCCGTGCTGCGTTCGACCAGAGGGATCGCGCCCTGGCCTGCCAATGGTCCGACCTGGGACTCGCAACGGTGGGAGAAGATGTCGAAATCCGGAACCAGCTCGAGTTTCAGCGCGAGCGGTGCCGCGCCCTGGTCAGCGCCGAAAGCACCGCCGCGGCCCGGGCAGCTCCACCACCGCCACCACCACCCCCGCCACCCTCGGCCTCGGGCTGGCAGGTGCAGGTCGCGGCCTTCAAGACCGCAGCCGAAACGGAAGGCACCATCTCCCGGCTTGGCCGCATGGATATCCCAGCCGCCGCGGTGCAGGATGCCGGCTGGTTCAAGGTCAGGGCCGGGCCTTTCCCCGACCGCGCGCGGGCCCAGCAGGCCCTGAACCGCATTCGGCGCGAGCTCGGGGTGCAACCCTTCCTGGTCCCCCCCGCCCGGCGCTGAAACCCAGGGGGACCAGAATCGGTAGAGGTTGATGCTGGTCTCGCTTCTTGCTCCCTGCTCCCTGCTCCCTGCTCCCTGCCCCCTGCTCCCCGCTGCCTGGGGTTTCCGGTTAGGAGTGACGAATGCGACCCTCTGTCATCGTGTTGCTCGGCGTCGTCCTGGCGCCCTCGATGGCGCTCGGCCAGCAGTCTTACGGCTTCATCGCCCGGCTGGGACGCGATACCCTGGTGGTGGAACGCGTCACCCGCTCCGCCAATCGGCTGGAAGGTCAGGTCGTGTCCCGGACCCCGCGGGTGGTGATGCGGCACTACGTGGCCGACCTGGCGCCCGACGGAACCGTGCGCCGCATCGGGGTATCGGTCCGGACTCCCAATCCGGCGCCTAACGCCCCGCGCGAGCAACACGTCACGGTCGAGTTCGGTCGCGACACCCTGCCCGTCACCATTCGGATCGGCGACAGCACCACCACGCTCCGGGTGGCGGCTCGGGGCCTGGCGATGCCCTGGATCGTGTATGGCTATGGGACCTACGAGCAGATCTTCATGGCGGCCCGGAAGCGGGGCGGCGACAGCGTGGCGGTGACGGGGTATCAGCCGGGGGGGCGCAACATCGCGCCGACCTATGTGCGACGCCAGGGATCCGATTCGGTGGCGCTGGGCTTCTTCGGTGATGCGGTGGTGGCTCGGGTCGACCGCGAGGGACGGCTGCTGGGACTGAACGCCGAGGGAACCACCGTGAAGGTGCGGGTAGAACGGCTGAACGACGTCGATGTACAGGGGATCGGCCAGCGTTTCGCCGCCACCGAGGCCTCAACCGGTGCGCCGGCCGCGCTCTCGCTCCGGGACACAGTCCGCGCCTCCGTTTCCGGCTCGGACCTGCTGCTGGACTATGGCCGCCCGGCCCGGCGGGGACGCCAGATCTTCGGCCAGTTGGTGCCGTTCGACAAGGTCTGGCGCACCGGTGCCAACGCCGCCACGCAGTTCTCCACCACTCGCGATCTGGAGTTCGAAGGCGGGCTGGTGGTTCCGGCCGGGAAGTACACCCTCTGGACCCTTCCCACCACCAGCGGCGTTTCCTTCATCGTCAACAAGCAGACCGGACAATGGGGAACAGTGTATGACAGCGCCCAGGATCTGGGCCGGGTCCCGCTGCGGGTGGAAAAAGTCGATCAACCGTTGGAGATCTTCACCATGCTGGTGGAGCCCGGCACTGCCGGCGGGCGTGTGGTTATGGAATGGGATACTACGCGATGGATTGCATCGTTCAAGGTGAGATAGTGGGAGGGCGGAGGGGGGAGTGAATGCAGAATGCCGAATGCCGAATGCCCAATGAAGAGGGTCGTGCCTGTTCCCCACCCTCTGCAATGGGCATTGGGCATTGGTCACTCTGCATTGACTCCGCCCTCCTCCCTCCCCCCCTCTCACTTGATTGCAAAAGTCAGCGTTGCCCACGTCGATTCGTAGTCGGCACTATCTCCTTCCAACCTGCGCATGTGAATGAACTTCACGTACCACGTCCCCGGCCCGCTGAGCCGGATCCGCGCCAGCCCCTCCGCATCTGACCGGGTGTTGCGCTGGGCGATTCGACCGCCGGCCGGGGTCCGCCCGCCGTACAGCACGTACTGGTTCGAGACCGCTTCGCCCCGAAGCAGGAGTCGGAGTCCCAGCGTCGCGCCGGCTTTCAGGGTATAGGGGTTCTCCAGGGGAATGATCTCCGCCGGATAACCCAGCGGGCTTCCGAAGTGCTCGCTCCGGGCTTCGCCCACCTGCAGCAACGCCTTCACGTGCTTGGCATAGCGCTCCCGCACCCCGCGGTCCAGCTCGCCCGCCTTCCGGCGCGCTTCCAGCGCATCGGGAATGCCATCGCTCGCCAGATACTCGTTGAATTCCTGCCCGGTGAGCGGGATGATGTTGGGCCGGGTCGACGTGCCGAGGACATAGGTGCCGGCCCCGCCGGTGCGGAATCGGAAGGTGCTGGTATCCCCGGCCATGCTCCAGCGCGCCGTATCGACCCGCTCCCGCCCCTCGGGCGAAACCACGCTCACGTCCACCAGCCGGCCCCGCGCGATCGAGTTCTCACTCACGCTGAAGGTGCCATTCAAGAGCCGCACCAGCACCTCGCTGCTCGGCTCGGCGTAGAAGTGCTCCGGCTTGAGGAACATGTCGTGCGCCAGCGCCAGCGTGGCTCCGGCGACCGCCAATCCAGCGACCAGCCAGACAATCCGAAAACGGCTCATGGATGCCTCCCGACACCAATGTAGTGACTAGTTTTCATCGTGGCCGAATCCCCCCTCATGCAGCAGTACCACGAGATCAAGTCCCATCACCGGGACGCGATCCTGTTTTTCCGCATGGGCGACTTCTACGAGATGTTCTTCGAGGACGCCGAAGTGGGAGCCCGGGTACTCGGCATCACCCTGACCTCCCGCGGCGATGGCGTGCCCCTGGCGGGTGTCCCGGTCAAGGCCGCTGCCGACTATCTGCGACAGCTCGTCGCCGCCGGCCACCGGGTGGCGGTGTGCGAGCAGGTGGAAGATCCCAAGAAGGCCCGCACCATCGTCAAGCGCGCGGTGATCGAGACGGTAACCCCCGGCGCGGTTCTGGAAGACGGCTGGCTCCCCGGCGGCCGCAACAACTTCATCGTGGCGACCGACGGACCGACTGACCGACCGACCGACGGACCGTTCGGCCTGGCGGCGATCGACCTTTCGACCGGGGACTTTTTCCTCGAGACCGTGGAGCGGGATCGGCTCGCCGAGGCACTGAGCCGGTTCGCCCCAGCCGAGCTGGTCCATCCGGCCGACACCACCGACCTCGCGCCACCGGGCGAGGTCATGCGCACGCCCCGGGAGCGCTGGGAGTTCGACCCCGACCTTGCCCGCGATGAACTGGCGCGTCGGTTCCGGCTCACATCGCTCGATGGACTGGGTCTCGAGCCCGGCGATGCTCCCGCCATCGGAGCGGCCGGAGCTCTGCTTCGCTACCTGACCGACCTGCAGCCCGGCGGACTGCCCCACCTCAAGCGCCCCGTGGCCCGGCGCTCCGAGCGGTACCTCTGGGTCGACGACATGACCCGGCGAAACCTGGAGCTGGTCGAGCCGCTCCGCGCCGGAGTCCGCGGCGTCACCCTGCTGGAAGCGATCGATCGCACCGTCACGCCGATGGGCGCCCGGTTGCTGCGCCAGTGGGTCCTCTCGCCTCTCCGCGAGCCGGCCGTGATCGAGCGCCGCCTCGAAGCGGTCGAGAGCGCCCTCAAGGCTACCGACTTCCGCGACGCGGCCCGTGCGGCCCTCGACGGGGTACGCGATCTGGAACGGCTGGCTGGCCGGGCCGCCGCGGGCCGAGCCAACCCGAGGGACCTCGGGGCCCTGCGCGATTCGTTCAATCGCCTGCCGGGAGTGGCTGAGGCCCTGAGCGGGCTCGCCGGCGATTCGGTCGACGGACCCTTTGCCGACCTGGCTCGTCGCTTCGACCCCCTCACCAATATCGCGGCCGAGCTCTCCTCCGCTCTGTCCGACCGACCACCTGTCAACCCGACCGACGGTAGCGGCGTTTTCCGGCCCGGCTTCAACGCCGAGCTCGATGAGCTCCGCTCCCTGCGCGATGGCGGTAAGCAGTATCTGGCCGGCCTGCAGGAACGGGAGCGGACCCGGACCGGTATCTCGTCCCTCAAGGTGGGGTACAACAAGGTTTTCGGTTACTACCTCGAAGTGACCCACGCCCACCGCTCCCGGGTTCCCGACGACTACGAACGCCGCCAGACCCTGACCGGAGCGGAGCGCTATGTCACGCCCGAGCTCAAGCAATACGAGGCCCGGGTCCTGAGCGCCGAAGAGCGGCTGGCCGAGCGCGAGGCGGAACTCTTTAGCGCGCTGCGGACCCGCGTGGGTGACGCCATCGAACGGATCCAGCTCACCGCGTCGGTGCTGGCCCGGCTCGACGTCTGGACCGCGCTGGCGGAGGTGGCCCTGCGCGGCGGCTACGTGCGCCCTCGGATCGGGGAGGGCCTCGACCTGGAGCTGGTGGGGTGCCGCCATCCGGTCCTCGAAAGGCTGATGCCACCCGAGAGCTTCATTCCCAACGACGTGCATTTCAGCCCCGCGGAGCGGGTGTTTCTGGTGACCGGGCCCAACATGGCCGGCAAGTCCACCATCCTCCGCCAGATCGGCCTGTGTGTGGTCCTGGCTCAGTTGGGATCGTTCGTGCCGGCGCGGGCGGCCCGGATCGGCGTGGTAGACCGGCTGTTCACCCGGGTGGGCGCGAGCGACAACCTGGCGCAGGGCCAGTCGACTTTCATGGTGGAGATGAGCGAGACCAGCGCCATCCTGCACAACGCCACCCCGCGGAGCCTGGTGCTGCTCGACGAGATCGGGCGCGGGACCTCGACCTATGACGGCGTCGCCATTGCCTGGGCCGTGACCGAGCACCTCCACGACCGTATCGGATGCCGGACCATGTTCGCCACCCACTACCACGAGCTGATGCAACTCCCTGAGCAGCTGGAGCACGCCCGCAATCTCAACGTGGCGGTCCGGGAGACGGGGGACACCGTGGTGTTCCTGCACCGGCTGGAGCCGGGAGGGACCGATCGGAGCTACGGCATCCATGTCGCCCAGTTGGCCGGCTTGCCGGAAGCCGTGGTCCGACGAGCCACCGGCGTGCTCCACCGCCTGGAAGGCGAGCACCGGGTCGCACCCGGCACGCCGCCCGCCCCACCTGATCCAGAGCAGCTCGCCCTGTTCGCCGGCGCCTCGGTCCACGAGCCGGCGCTCGAAGAGCTGCGGGCGCTCGATCTCGACCAGATCACCCCGCTCGAGGCGTTGAACCGGCTGGCCGATCTGCAACGGAAGGTGGCGCGCTAGGCGCCGCCGGGAGAGCGACTCGTGGAGCGTCACTACGCGCTGGCAGCAGGTTACGCCGCGGCCCTGCTGGGGTGGCTCCTGCTGTCGCGCGCGGTCCCGCTGTTGTGGCCCCACCGGGACGCACCCCACTTCGCCCGTCCCGGCCGCGAGCTCAGCTGGGCGGTAATGGGAATCGCCGGCACCCTGCTGCTGGGCTTCCTCTATGTCCGGGGCATGCTGCTTCCCGGGTCGTTCGATGGATTCGCGCTGATCGATGTGGTGAACCAGCTCATCGTGTTCGCCCCGATCCTGCTGGTCCCGGTGTTTCGCCGCCACCCGCTAGGCACCCTCTGGCTGCCGACCGACCGGATCTACATCCGGATCGCCACCGGGGTGCTCCTGGCCCTGCTCGCGCTCTCGACTTTTGTGCTCCTCTACGCCGAAAGCCCGCCCTGGATCGAGGTAATGCAATCGGTTTACCATCACAGCAATCTGCCCTTCCTGTTGCAGGTGCTGCTGGAGGACGTCGCCGCCGCGATCCTCGCCGTCCGGATCGCCGGCGTGCTGGGCCCCAGAGCCGCTCCGCTCCTGGCCGCGGTGATCCTGGCGGCCAGTCACCTCACCGCCTCCGCGGCCTTGGGCGGTGCCGGGGCGGTGCTGGAAGGGGCCGTGCTCGACGTCGTCCTTGGTGCAGCCGTGGTCGCCGTGGTCCAGCGCTCGGCCGACGTCTGGTGGTTCTGGGCCGTCCATTTCGCCATGGACATGACCCAGTACGCGACTCAAGGACTAAGTGCTTAGGGCTAAGGACTAAGCCTCTCATGATCAGATTGTCTAAACTTCGAACCCTCCCCCTTAGGCCTTACTTAGTCCTGAGTCCTAAGTCCTTAGTCCTGTTGTTGCTGTCCGCCGCTTGCGCCAGCGACGCCTCCCAGAGCAACGGGGCCGATTCCACCACCCCGCCTATTCCCCAGGGCGTGGCGCCGGTGGAGTATCCCCCGGTCTTGTTCGCCCAGAAGGTGGGAGGGACCGTCGAGTTGCTGCTGTTCGTCGATTCGGCCGGCGTGGTTCTGCCGGAGTCCACCCGGGTCCAGCGCTCCAGCGGCCACCAGGCGCTGGACTCGGCCGCACTCGCGGCGGCGCCGCGTTTGCGGTATAACCCCGCGACCCGAAACGGGCGTCCGGTGCCCACCTCGTTTCTGCAGCCGATCCACTTCCGTCCCCCGGGGAGCACCGACTCGGTCCCATGACGCCGCCTCATCTCCGCCCCTATGACTCCGTGCTGGAGACCATCGGCTGGACTCCGCTCATCCGCCTGGCCCGGGTGGGCTCCGGGCTTCGGACCCCGGTCTACGCCAAGGCCGAGTACGCCAATCCGGGCGGCTCGGTCAAGGATCGGATCGCGCTGGGCATCATCGAAGCGGCCGAGCGGGCCGGCGAGCTGAAGCCTGGCGGCACCATCGTGGAAGGCACCTCGGGCAACACCGGCGTGGGCCTGGCCATCGCGGCGGCGCTCCGGGGGTATCGTTGCATCTTCACCATGCCGGACAAGATGTCGCAGGAGAAAGTCCGGCTGCTCAAGGCGTTCGGGGCCGAGGTCGTCATCACTCCCACCGCCGTGCCGCCCGATCACCCCGAGAACTACGTCCAGAAGGCCAAGCAGATCGCCCAGGAAACCCCCGGGGCCATTCTGGCCAACCAGTTCTACAACCAGGAGAATCCGGAAGCCCACTACCGGACCACGGGCCCCGAGATCTGGGCCCAGACCGAGGGCCGGGTCACCCACTTCGTCGCTGGCGCTGGCACCGGCGGGACCGTGAGCGGCGCGGGCAAGTTCCTCAAGGAGCGGAACCCCGCCATCAAGGTGATCGCGGGCGACCCGGTGGGATCGCTCTATACCGGGTACTCCATCACCCACAGCATGGGCGAAGGCCACCCCTACAAGGTGGAAGGCATTGGGGGCGACAAGATCCCGTCCACTGTCTGGTGGGACTGGGTTGATCAGTTCCGGCAGCTCTCCGATCGCGAGTCCTTCGCCATGACCCGGCGCTTGGCGCGAGAGGAGGGCATGCTGGTGGGCGGGTCCTCGGGGCTCAACGTGGCCCTCGCGCTGCAAGTGGCGCGCGAGGCCGATGATCCCGATGCCTGCGTCGTCACCATCCTGTGCGACACCGGTGAGCGCTATCTCTCCAAAGTCTTCAATGACGAGTGGATGCAGGAGAATCAGATGCTCGAGGCATCCCGCGCAACGGTGGAAGATCTGATGCAACGCCGGGCCCGGCGGGCTCCGGCCCTGGTCAGCGTGGCCCCCTCGGCCCAGGTTCGGCAGGCGCTCAACCTCATGCGCACCTGGGACGTGAGCCAGATCCCCGTGATCGATGACGGCACCTGTCTCGGCACCCTGATGGACGGCCCCTTGATGGCCCAGGCCATCGCCCAGCCCGCACTGCTCGACCGTCCGGTCCGGGAAGTGATGGAGACGGCGCTCCCCGTGGTCGAAAGCTCGATGGCCGCCGATCGACTGGCCCTCATGCTGACCCGCGAGAGTCCGGCCGCCCTGGTGCAGAGAGACGGGATCCTGATCGGTATCGTCAGCCGGATGGATCTGCTCGAGGAAATGATTGGAACCCGGTAACACCAGGACTTAGGACTAAGGCCAAAGTGAAGATCACTGTCCTCACCGGCGGCACCTCCGCCGAACGCGACGTGGCCATTGCCTCGGCGGTGCAGGTCGTCGCGGCCTTGCGGGGCCGGGGCCACACGGTCTCGGTAGTGGATACCGCTCGGGGGTTCATTCCCCGGGCCGACGAATCGCGGCTGCTCTCTGGTGCGGTCGGCACGGATCCGCCCTCGAACGAGGAGTTGGTGGGCCTGGAGCGTGGCGTCCTGCTCTCCGGCCTCGGCAATTTGCCCGCCGTCCGGGACGCCGAGGTTCTGTTCCTCGCGCTGCATGGGGGGTGGGGAGAGGACGGCACCCTTCAGGCGGTTTTGGAGGTAGTCGGCATCCCCTACACCGGAAGCGGGCCGCTGGGGAGCGGCCTCGCGATGGACAAGGACGTGGCCAAACGCCTGTTTCAGTCGGCCCGGATTCCGACGGCTGACTGGTTGATGACCCCGGCGACGTCCGCGGAGGCAGGACAGCGGCTGGGGTGGCCGCTAATCGTCAAGCCCTCCAAGCAGGGTAGCACGGTGGGCCTCACC
>DASWKS010000657.1:0-11496 GCA_036396495.1 Gemmatimonadales bacterium | reverse complement strand
CACCCGGGCGCTCGCGGCGCTGTCGACCGAGCCGGCCAATCACGGGGGCCTCGATCCCGCTGACTGCCGGGCCGTCACCCTGGCGGCCCTGCTGCACGACATCGGGCACTACCCTTTCTCCCACGCGCTGGAAGAGGCCGGATTCCCGTCCCACGAGGCGTTAGGCACCGCCAAGCTGCGCGATGGGGAGCTGGGCCAGGAGTTGCGCGACGCGGGAGGAGAAGCGCTGGTCGAAGAGATCGGACTGCTGATCCGGGGCCGCAGTGCCAGTCCGCTGAAGGGGCTGATCTCCGGCACCCTCGACCTCGACAAGATCGATTACCTGAGCCGGGACGCCCGCATGTGCGGCGTTCCCTACGGCACGGTGGATGTGGACCGGCTGCTGGCATCGCTCACCATCGTCACCTGCGACGGGGTCGATCAGGTCGGGATTCACGAGAAAGGCGTCAGCGCCCTCGAATCGCTCCTCTTCGCCAAGTACCAGATGTACCGCAACGTGTATTGGCACCATGCGGTACGGAGCGCCACCTGCATGTTCAAACGGGCGGTCCGGGATGCGGTCCGGGGCGGCACGGTCTCGGTGGGCGTCATCGCCGAGCTCACCGACGACGCGTTCATGCAGCGGCTGATCGAGCAGGACCGGAGCCGGCTGGCGCTGGCGGTCCGCGACCGCCGGCTGTTCAAACGGGCCCTCGACCTTCCCGCGAGCGACGTTCCGGGCGCCCAGGAATGGGTGACCGACGATACCGATCTGCTCGAGCTGGTGGAAAACGCGCTGGCCCGGAGCGCCGGGCTCGAGCCGGGGGAACTGCTGCTCGATTTCCCGGCCCGTCGCAACATGCTGGCCGTGGATCTTCCGCTCCGGCTCCGGGACCACCGGGTCGAGCGGCTCACCAGCGAGGGTAGAGCCGGTCACCTGGGCCTTCCCCGTATCGCGGAGGAGTTGTATCGGAGCGCCCAACGCCTCAGAGTGTTCGTCGCACGTCCGGTCAACCTGGCGGTGGACCAGATCACGTCGCTGGTGTCGTCCCCGGCACCCGAAGTGCGGGCCCGATTTGGCTGATTCGGTTTCCACCCCCAGATTCTCTGATATGATCCCGGCAGGTTCGGTCCTCACTCTGACCCTGGCCGCTGCCTGGTTCGCTCCAGGGCTGGCGGCTCAGGCACGGGTCCGAAATCCCCACGTCACCATTTCACTGGTCCCGGAGCGGACTGCCGCGCTGCCCGGCGCTTCCTTGCGGGCTGGACTCCGGTTCAGGCTGGAAAACGGCTGGCACATCTACTGGCGGAACCCGGGTGAGGCCGGGATCGCCACCCATCCCGTGTGGAGGCTGCCTGCCGGCTGGAAGGTGGATCCGCTCTCGTGGCCCGTCCCCGAGCGGTACGACGTCGCGGGCTCCACCACCCATATTCACCGGGGTGATGTGGTGTTCGGCACCCGGTTTCACGTCCCGGCGACGGGGTTGGGAACGGCGCGGATCGCGGTCGAGCTGAGCTACGGGATTTGCCGGGACGTGTGCGTACCCGGAAAAGCCGAGCTTGGAATTGCGATCCCGGTGGGGAGGGAGGGGATGGTGCCGGACGAATGGCCCCGGGTAGCGTTTCTCTGGACCGCCCGAGCTCCCCGCCAGGGCGGCCCGGCGGTGGAGGCATCGCTCCAGGATTCGGTGGTGCTGGTGAGGTTGCGAGGTAGCCCGGGTGCGGCGCTGACTGCAGGGACCTGGACCTTCTTCCCGGCCGACCGGAGCGTGGCACCGGCCGCCATGACGGCCCAGGCCCGCCCCGGATCACGTGAGCTGGTGTTGCGGCTTCCGCTGGCCCAATGCACTCCGATCCGGCTCAACGGTATCCTGGTCCAGGGCGATCCGACCGTTCCGTACCCCAAAGGCTATGTCGTCAGCGCACCCCTGACGGCCCGCCCCACCTGCTAGCGACCTGATCTCGGCCCGTTCCCCGCCGGTGCGGGATCCACTGAATCGACCCGAACGATGATCACCGTGATGTTGTCCAGGCCGCCACGCCGGTTGGCGTCCGAAATCATCGTGTCCACCCACTGAGTTGGATCGCTGTCGGCCTTCATGATCCTTGCCAGCTGATCGTCCTCGAGCATCCCGGTCAATCCGTCGGAGGCCAGCAGAATCACGTCGCCCGACTGCAGGTTTCCGAAGTACAGATCGGGAACCACTTCTTCGTTCGACCCCACGCACCGGGTGATGACGTTGCCATAAGGGTGAGTGCGCGCCTGGTCCGAGGTCAGCAGGCCGGCGTCGACCTGTTCCTGCACGTAGGAGTGATCCTTGGTGATCTGGAACAGCTTGCCTTCCCGCAGGATGTAGGCTCTGCTGTCCCCCACCTGCGCGATGAGATAACGGCGGGGGAAGAGCACCATCGCAGTGGCGGTCGTTCCCATGCCTCGCTTGTCGTGCTCCACCAGCGTGCGCCGGAAGATGGCCCCGTTGGCCGACTGGATCGCCTTGAACAACCGGGAGGCCACGTCGGCATCGGGCAGTCCCCGGAAGCTCCCCAGCTCATCGGCGATGATCCGCACCGCCATCTCACTGGCTACCTCGCCGGCCGCGTGTCCCCCCATCCCGTCCGCGACGATGAAGATGCCGCGTTCCAGCAGCATCAGATGGTAGTCCTCGTTCGCGCTGCGAACGACTCCCTTGTCGGTCCCGGCGGCGCAGGTGACGTGCATGGTCAACGGAGCAGCAACCAGCCGAGGAGAGCCAGCGACACCACCGCGGCCACCACGATCCACAACCGCCCACCGATTGCCTGGGGCTTGGGAGGAGGAGGCGCCGCGGGTGTACCCGGCACTGGAGTGGACCGCGGCAGCCCGAACAACGTGTCGTGGAGCCGCTCACGCGCCCCGGGCGGTGGCGCGCCAGGGCCGCCGGGTGGATGGGACGGATTGACGACTTTCAGCTGGTGCGTTCCAATGAGGATGGTGTCACCGTCCAGCAAGGGTGTCGGATCCGGTCCCAGGGCGACTCCGTTCACGGAAATCTCCGCCCCCGCCTCGGCGGCGCGAATGGTCGCCATCCGTTCACCCAGGGCGCGGACCACCGCGTGGTGTGCCCGAGTCCCAGCCAAAACCACCGTGGCGCCAGGGTCCGCCCCCAGCGTCAATTCCCCGCCGGCGACGGAATAGCGTCGGCCACCGTATTCAAGCTCCATGCACCGCCCGGAACCGTTTGATAGGAGTGGTCGAAAAACGTAGGCGCCGAGGGAGGCGCTGGCAAGCAACTGGCGGGCGGACGGGCAGGCGGACTGGCGGGCAGGCCACGGACCGACTGACCGACTGACCGACCGACCGACTGGCTACGCCGCCACCGGATCCCCCTCCAGGTGACGCAGCCCCCGGCGAACCCAGCCATAGAACACCACCGACCCGGTGATGACCGTGGCATAGGTCACGAACAGCCGCCACAGCAGCGCGTACAGCGCCACCAGCTCTTTGGGGACATAGACCTGCATGACCAGCGCGCTCAGAATTTCCCCGATGCCGGATGCGCCCGGCGTGGGCGCGAAATACAACAGAAAGGTGATGAGCGTCTGGAGCAACAGGACATCGATGAAATGGGCCTCGATCCCGATCGCCCGGAGCACCACATAACCCGACAGCAGTCGGGGGGCGTAGGCCAGGCCGGTGAGCAACACACCAATGAGCAGCGCGATCAGACCGCGAAAGCAGAGAAACGATACCAGACTGGCGTGCGCCTCATCGATCCCGGCGCGGAACTGCTCCAGCTTGGCGGCAACCCGGTTGCTCCGCCGGCCCAGCACCGTCGCCAGACGGTGAGTGAGGTCCCGCGCCACGCCCGGAAAGAGAATCAGGAACAGCATCAGCATACCCAGGCTGCCGAACACGGCCAGACTGCCCACGAACAGGTCATACAGCGACAGGCCCAGCACGGCGCCCTTCTCCCCCAGCGAGCGCCCCGCCCCCAGGAACACAGCCAGTGGTCCCGCGACCGCAAAGAAGATCACGGTGGTGACGAACGACATCAGAATGGTGGTCAGACCCACCGGGATGGGCACGCCGTAGCGACGCATGGTGTACACCATCATCGGCGACGCCCCGGCATGCACCGGGGTCAGGTAGCCGGCCCAAGCCCCCATGCCACCAGCCACGATCATGCTCTTAAGGGAGGAGCCCGGCCAGACGTGACGTGAAATCACCCAGTGACGAAGCCCACCGCCGATCCAGTCCATGGACGACACCGCCAGCCCCACCAGCAGCCAGAGGGGCTGGAGCCGTCCCAGGGACGAGACGAAATCCCGATAATTGCCGCGGTAAAAGAGGACCGCCGCAAACCCCAGCAGTGACGCGAGCAGTGAGAACTCGAGCCCCCGGCGGAGCACGCGTGGCGTGATGATGGTGGACATCGATGGGCTAAGTGTACCGGCCTCGTGGCGGGGCGGTCAATCAGATATCCTTCCCCCGTGTCGTCGTCCCGTGTCATCCGCATCGTCAACGCCCGCCAGCACAACCTCAAGGGCATCACGGTCGAGCTGCCGCACCGCCAGCTGGTGGTGATCACCGGGCCGTCCGGCTCGGGGAAGAGCAGCCTCGCGTTCGACACGCTCTACGCCGAGGGGCAGCGTCGGTACATCGAATCGTTGTCGACCTACGCCAAGCAGTTTCTGGAACGGATGCCCAAACCGGCGGTGGACCTGCTGGAGGGGCTGGCCCCCGCGGTCGCGATCGAGCAGCGCAATCCGGTCGTCTCGAGCCGTTCCACTGTTGGAACAGCGACCGAGGTCTATGACTATCTGCGACTGCTCTGGGCCCGTATCGGCCGTCCGTTTTGCCGCCGGTGCGGCGCTCCGGTGCGGCGCGACACGCCCGCGTCGGTCGTCTCCGCGGTGACGGGCGGACGGACCGACGGACCGACGGACCGACCGACCAGCAGGATTCAAGTGGCCTTTCCCGTCCCGGCATCGGCCCGGGCGACCCACGAGGCGCTGGTCGAGAATCTGCGGGCCCTGGGCTTTGTTCGCGTCGTAGCCGACGATGAGCCGCTCCGGCTTGACGAGCTCCCGGCGGGACTCGATCTGGCGGCCCGGAAGGAAATCCTGGTGGTGGTCGATCGACTGGTGGTCGAGCCGGGCGTGGAGGACCGGCTGGCGGAGGCGGCCCGCACCGCGTTTGCCGAAGGGGAAGGCGTGACCGTGATCCTGCACGACGGCGGCCGGCTTCGCTTCACCGAGTTCCTGGCCTGCAGCGCCTGTGACACGCCGGTTGGGGCCATCACCCCGAGTCTGTTCTCGTTCAACAATCCTCGGGGCGCTTGTGGCGGCTGCAACGGGTTCGGGGCAGTGCTGGAGTACGATGAGTCGCTCATCGTGCCCGATGCCTCGAAGAGCCTGGCCGAGGGGGCCATCGATCCCTGGACCAAGCCCCGCTACGAGACCCGCCGCCGCATGCTGCTCGAGGCGGCCCGCAAGCTGGACGCCGACCCCAACGCGCCCTGGCGTTCGCTCAAACCGGCGGTGCGTCGCGAGCTGCTGCATGGGGCCGTGGGACGCTATAGCGGCATCTTCCCCTTTCTTCGGGGTCTGGAAGAAAAGCGCTACAAGCAGTACATCCGGGTGTTTCTCCGGCAGTATCAGCGGGCCACGGTCTGTCCCGAGTGCCACGGCACCCGGCTCAACCCCCACGCGCTGGCGGTGCGGCTGTACGGGAAGACCATCGCGCAGGCGGCCTCGCTCTCGGTGGAAGAGCTGCATCGCTGGCTTACCTGTCTGCCGCTCAACGACACCGAACGACAAATCGGTTCGCTGGTGTTGTCGCAGCTGACGGACCGGAGCCGGTATCTGCTCGACGTCGGGCTGGGGTATCTCTCGCTGGAGCGGCAGACCCGGACCCTCTCGGGCGGTGAGGCCCAGCGGATCGCGCTCTCCAATGCCCTGGGTGCCCGTCTGATGGACGCGCTTTATGTGCTGGATGAGCCCACCATCGGCCTGCACCCTCGCGACACCGATCGACTGCTCGCCTTGTTGCGCCGCCTGCGCGACATCGGCAACACGGTGGTCGTGGTGGAGCACGACCCGGCGGCGATCCGACAGGCTGACTTCATGCTGGAGCTGGGCCCGGGAGCGGGCGAACGGGGCGGCCAGGTGGTCCACGCCGGCCGGCCGGAAGACGCGGGCGAGACCCTGACCGGTCAGTACCTGAGCGGACGGCGCCGGATCGGCGTGCCCAGTCTCCGGCGGCCGAGCGGCCCTCTGTGGCTGACGGTCCGGGGCGCCCGGCTGCACAACCTGGCCGGAGTAGACGTGAAGCTGCCCCTGGGGACCTTCACGGCGGTGACCGGCGTGTCGGGGTCCGGCAAGAGCACCCTGGTACACGACATCATCTATCGAAACCTCGAAGCGAAGCTGCACGGGGCTCACTCGGCGAAGTCGCACCTGGGCGAAGCGGTGGGCACGGTAGAGCAGTTGAGCGGATGGGAGCGCATCTCCGATGTGGTGCTGATCGACCAGTCGCCCATCGGCCGCTCGCCCCGGTCCAATCCGGTGACCTACGTCAAAGCGTTCGACGAAATCCGCGAGCTGTTCGCGGCGCACCCGCTCTCCCGCACCCGGGGATATACCCCGGCCACCTTCTCCTTCAACCTCGAAGGCGGGCGCTGCGAGACTTGCGAGGGTGCCGGCCACGTGCAGGTGGAGATGGTCTTCCTGGCCGATGTGTTCGTGCCCTGCGAGACCTGCGAAGGCAAGCGCTTCAAGCGTGAAGTGCTGGATGTGAAGGTGAGCGGGCACTCCATCACCGACGTGCTGCAATGGACCGTGGACGAGGCCATCGCCCGGTTCCGACACCAGCCCAAGCTGGGCGCGGCGTTGTGGCACTTGCAGCAGGTCGGCCTGGGGTATCTCCGTCTGGGCCAGCCGGCCACCACCCTGTCGGGTGGTGAGGCGCAGCGGCTCAAGATCGCGCGCGAGCTGATCCAGGCCGGCAAGAAAGCGGGCCGGAAACTGTACCTGCTGGATGAACCGACCACCGGCCTGCATCTCGAGGACGTGCGAGTGCTGATCGCGGTGCTCGATCGGCTGGTCGACGCCGGCAACACCGTGGTCGTCATCGAGCACCATCTCGACGTGATCAAGCGGGCCGACTGGGTAGTGGACCTGGGTCCGGAGGCCGGCCCCGCCGGCGGCACGGTCGTGGCCATGGGTCCGCCCGAGGTCATCGCCGCGGCTCCGGAATCGCACACCGGCCGGTATCTCCTGGGTCTGCTGAACGACGTGCCGGCGGGGGTGTGACTCACCGCCGCGCGGTCCTGCTCCTGGTCCTCACCACCGTCATCTGGGGAGTAAGCATCACCGCCGTCAAGGCGCTGATGCTGCACGTCACTCCCATGCTGGCCGTGGCGGTCCGATTCGGCCTGGCCGGCGTGTTGCTGCTGCCGCTGCTGGGCGGACTCACCCGTCAGGAGGTCCGGGCCGGGCTTTGGATCGGCCTCTTGTTCGCGGCCGGTGTGGCGTTTCAGAACCTGGGGCTCGCCATCACGACGCCCAGCCGGAATGCGTTCATCGTGTCGCTCTCCGCCCTGCTGACCCCCGCGGTGGGTGCCCTGGCGCTGGCACATCGGGTGCCGGTGCCGCTGGTGATCCGGATCCTGATCGCCATGGGCGGCGTCTTTGTGCTGACGTCGCCGGAGGGCACCCTCTCCGCCATCAACCGGGGCGACCTGCTCACCCTGGTCTCGGCGATTCTCTATGCCGGGCAGATCGTCGCGGTGGGACATTTCGCCCGGTCGGTCTCGGCCCCCCGCCTGCTCTGCCTGCAGTTTCTGCTCACCGCGGCCACCGGCCTGATGCTCGCCCCCGTGCTGGAAACGCCGAGACTTGAAGCCGGACTGACGACCTGGCTCC
The DNA here is from genome assembly GCA_036396495.1 of Gemmatimonadales bacterium. Taxonomy (GTDB): domain Bacteria; phylum Gemmatimonadota; class Gemmatimonadetes; order Gemmatimonadales; family GWC2-71-9; genus SZUA-320. The sequence goes on along the minus strand of DASWKS010000657.1, from coordinate 3,612 downwards.
TGGTGGCGGCGCTGGCCACCTCTTCCCTGCTCACCTTCGGATTCCAACTCCGATCCCAGCGGGTAGTGACAGCGAGCGAGGCGGCCCTCATCTTCACCTTTGAGCCGGTGGTGACGGCCGTCACGAGCTACCTGGTGTTCGGCGAAGTGTTGACCCCGATCCAGTGGATGGGAGCGGCGGCGATCATGTTGTCCGTGGGATGGCCGGCACGTGGAACCAAGCAGGAAGTAGGGAGCAGGGAGCAGGGAGCAGGGAGGCGGGGGACAGATTCAGAGGTCGCCTCCCCTCTCCCCCCTCCCGCCTCCCCCTGAGCACAGGAGCCTCGAATGCCCCCTGCATTCCGTCGGATTCTGGTTCCGGTCCGTGATGCGTTGCGGGATGGCAGGCGGACCGTGTTGCTGGTGGTGGCGGTGGGCGGAACCGGATTCGGCCTGTTGGCGCCGATCGACCGGTTGACGGAAGGGCCCGTCAACCGGCTGCTCCTTCCCGCCATCGCGGATGCCGGCGCCATCATCGGTTGGACGGCGTCGGCCCGCTCACCGGCAGCGACCCAGGCCCGCGCGGTGGGCGATCTCCTCACCGCCCTGCTGGTGTTGGCCTGGGCCGCCATGGCAATCGCCGCGGTCACCATTCTCACCCACTACATCGCGCGGGCGTCGCGCCGGGGAGCCGACATCGGAGTCCGGCGCGCGGTCGGTGCATCCCGCCGCGATGTGTTCCTGGCGCTGCTGGTCGAGGCCGGGGTCACCGCGGCTGCCGCGGTGCTGCTGGGAGTACTCCTCGCAGTGGCGGCCCATCTGACGGGGGCCGGGGCGTGGCCCGGCACCATCGCCTCCGTCAATCCCTGGCCGGTCGTCGTCACGCTGGCGCTGGTGGCGGCCATCGGACTGGGGAGTTTCCTGTCCCTGGGGTTTGCTGCTCCCGAGAACCTGCTCCACCCGGATGAGGGACAGGTCAATCTCCAGATTCCCGCCGTCCAATTGGGTTGCTCGCTCGCGATGGTGCTCTCCAGCGCCCTCCTGCTCGATCGCGGGACGGCGAAATCGGAACCGGCGGCCGGCCCGGGCCCCGCGGGGGTGATCGTACAGCTCGATTCCGGACTCACCGAACCGTCGATCCGCTCCGAGCGATTCGGCGTGCTCTTGTCGCGGCTGGAGCGAGAGGTCGATCACAGCCGGGTCAGCCTCACCGGCGCGGGCGACCGGCTCGGCCTGGGCACCCAGGACATCGTCACCACCGATTGTGGCCGGTGCTATCGGAGCGGAGTGTTTCTGCGGTATCTCCACGTCAACGCGGTGCACCGGTTCGTCAGCCCGGATTCGTTCGAGGCCGGCGGAATGCGGCTGGTGAACGGTCGCGGGTTCACGTCTCAGGATGGGTGGAACAGCCCGCGAGTGGCGGTGGTGAACCGGCACCTGGCGCTGCGACACTTTCAGCAAGGCCAGGCGATCGGGCGGGACCTCTACCTGGGCACCGGCTGGCCCCGGTCCCCCTACCGGGTCGTCGGCATCGTCGACGACCGGCCTGCTCAGGTACTGGGCGGTGCGTTCCAGCCGTTTGAGATGGTCTATCTGAGCGTCTTGCAGTTGCCCCCGCCGGCGGTGGAACTGCTGGTGCGGGGGCGCGAGCGGGACGTGTCGACCGACGCGGTACTGGAGATCGCCCGGCAGTCGCTGGGTGGCCAGGTTCGGCCGCTCCAGGTCACCCGTGAGGGGGACTATCTCGCGGCCCAGTTGAGTTCGATTCGCTGGTTCGGGGTCTGGTTCGGCGCGGCCGGCGTCGTCGTGCTCCTGGCCGGAGTCGCGGGCACCTTCGGCATCGTGGCAATGTGGGTCCGTTCTCTGGCTCATGAGCTGGCGGTGCGCCGGGCACTGGGTGCCTCCCGGCGCCGGATCATGGGGTTCGTCCTGGGCCGGGCAGCGGGAATCGGGGTCGGCGGGATTGGGGTCGGGTTGTTTCTCTTCTTCGTCGTCTTCCGGGAGACGCTCTCCGGCCAACTGAGCAACCTGCCCGCCTGGCAGCCGCGAGTGTTTATCGGAACGGCGCTCCTATTGCTGGGTGTGGCGTTGGGCGCCGCGTTGCTCCCGGCCTGGCGAATGACCCACCGCCAGCCCTCGACCTTCTTGCACTAGCAGGATTCCAATGTGCTTTCGACGATCCAGGATACAGGGTGGTAACGGATCCGGCGGATGACTCGGATTGGGCGGATCGATACTGACCAAATCATATCCGCAGCATCCGTCTCGTCCGCTGCATCCGTTCCAAACCGACTTCCTGGATTTCGGTGGTGGAGCCATCAGTGATTAGCCCTCCCCGGTGCGGTTTGCGGATGCCCGGATGATGTCCCACGCCTCCCGCACATGCCGCTCTTCGGTGCTGCGCTGGCCGATCGCCATCCGGATCACGAAGCGTCCCCGTAAGGACGTCCCGATCAGGTGAACCCGTCCACTGGCGTTGATCAGCGCCAGCAGCCGGCGGTTGTGCTGGTCCAACTCGGCCTCATCCAGGCCGGCCGGCCGATGCCGGAAACAGACCAGGGCGAAGCTGACCGGTGCCATCCGTTCGAACTCCGGATCGGCGTCGACCCACGACCCGAACGATTCTCCCCACCGCAGATGCTGCCGGATCATGGCCCGTAACGCCTCGGCGCCGCTGTTCCGAAGCACCATCCACAATTTGAGGGCCCGGAACCGGCGGCCCAGTGGAATGCCCCAGTCGCGATAGTTCACCACTTCTGCGTCGTGAACGCTTCTGAGGTACTCCGGAGTCAGGGCGAAGCTCTGCTGCAGCAGCCCCGGATCGCGGACGTAGTGCGCGGTGCAGTCGAAATGCACTCCCAGCCACTTGTGGGGATTCACCACCACGCTGTCGGCCAGCTCGAGCCCGGCGAAGTAGTGACGGCACTCTGGCAGCAGCGCGGCCGATCCGGCCCACGCCGCGTCGACGTGCAGGAACGAGCCGTGGGTCCGGGTCAGCCGGCCGATGACCGGGACCGGATCGATCGCGGTCGACGAGGTGGAGCCGATGGTGGCAACCACGACGGCGGGAACCCGCCCCTGCGCCTGATCGGCCTCCAGGGCGGCCGCGAGGGCGTCGGGCTGCATCGCGAAGGCGGCGTCGGTGGCGATCCGGCGCACATCGCTCTCCCCAAATCCGGCGAGACGAGCCGCTTTCCAGACCGAGGAATGGGCCTCTTCCGAGGCGTAGAACACCAGCCTGGCGTCGCGGCCGGCCCGGCGCCACGCCTGGTCGCGACCGACGATGGTGGCGGTGAAGGTCGCGGTCGATGCCGTATCCTGAATGACCCCGCTGAATGCCTCGGGAAACCCCAGCAGCCGGCGAAGCCAGTCGAGGGTCACCTGCTCCAGCTCGGTGGCTGCAGGCGAGGTCGCCCAGGACATACAATTGACCGCCACGCCCGCCGCCAACATCTCGGCCAGGATCGAGGGCGGGCTGGCGTTGGACGCGAAGTACGCAAACCATCCCGGATGCTGCCAATGCGCCAGCCCGGGCACGATGATTCGCTCGAAATCGGCGAAGATGCGCTCGAACGGTTCGCCCTGCTCCGGCGCTTCGGCCGGCAGCTGGCGCCGGATGTCGCCGGGCCTCACA
>DASWKS010000656.1:0-5651 GCA_036396495.1 Gemmatimonadales bacterium | reverse complement strand
CTCGTGGTGGACTGGGCTACACTGCATCAAGCCGAGTTGGAGGAGAATTGGCGCCGGCTCCACGATGACGAGCCCCCGATGCGGATCGCGCCGCTGGAGTAGCCCTATGCCGTTGTATCCCCGAATAACTCGCGTTGACGTATGCGACCGCTTCCAGGTGCGCCTTCATTTCAGCGATGGCTTCGTCGGAACTGTGGACCTGGCCCCTTGGATTGTCGGTCGTCGAGGTGTGTTTGCAGCACTCCAGGATCCCAGTTTCTTCGCTCGAGTGACGGTCGATCGGGATGCCGGCACGCTCGTCTGGCCGAATGGGGCGGACCTCGATCCAGATGTGTTGTATGAGGCCGCACACGCGGTTTCGGCCGACAATTTGTCACCGCCATCGTCCCGCTCATCCTAATCCGAGCATCGCCTTGCCCACCACTGCTCGGTCCAGGGGTGGATTAGGATGCACCACCCTCCCGCCGGCGACCACGACCACCCGCTGGGCCAGCTCGAGTACTTCGTCCAGATCGCTGGAGTAGACCAGCACCGCGATGCCGTCGGCGGCCGCCTGCCGCAAACGGGCGTGCACCGCGGCGGAGGCCCGGATGTCGAGCCCGCGGGTGGGGTTCTCCGCCACCAGCACCCGCGGATGCTGATCCAGCGCGCGGGCCAGTACCAGCTTCTGTTGATTCCCGCCGCTCAGCGCCAGGGCCGCCACATCCGGGCCGGGCGCGCGCACGTCGAAGCCGGCCATCAGGTCGGCCGTCTGGCGGCGAGCCTCGGCCCAATCGATCCACGGCCCTCTCACCCAGGCGCCCCGATCGCCCAGCCCGAGGGCGACGTTTTCGGCGAGTGAGAAGTCGGGGATCAGCCCTTCCGTGGTGCGGTCCTCAGGAACCAGCGCCACCGGCCCCGCGACTTTGATGCTGCCCGAGGTCGGCTGCAGCAGCCCCGCCACCACCAGCATCAGCTCCCGCTGCCCGTTCCCTTCGATCGCCGCAACCCCCACCAGCTCGCCGGGCAACAGAGAAAACGAAGCCTCTCGCAGCCCCGGCCCCCGTCCCTCGATCGGAGCTACCGAAACCCCTTCGAGCGCCACGGCATAGGCAGCAGAACCACTTAGTCCTGAGTCGTTAGACCGAAGCACCGGTTGACTCAGTCCTTCTCCGATCATTGCCTCTGCCAGCGTTTCCTTCGTCTGCCCGGTAATGGCCGAATAGAGCGTGACAACCCCCTGCCGCAGCACTGTCACGAAATCGGCGGCCCGCAGCGCTTCATCCAGCTTGTGGGTGATCAGCACCACCGACCCGCCATCGCTGGCGAAGGCCCGGATGGCATCGATCAGCTGCTCGATTTCGCTGGGCGCCAGCACCGCGGTGGGCTCGTCCAGCAGAAGGATCTTCGCGTCGGTGGCGAGCGCCTTGACGATCTCGAGCTGCTGTTTGCGGCCGACGGACAGCTCCTCGACCCGCGCGTCGAGCTCGAGCCCGGTGATAAAGCCGGCGAAAGCCGGCAGCCGCGCGCCGGCTCGTCCGCCCGCCAGCTGAATGTTCTCGGCCACGGTCAGGGCGGGAACCGAGGTGAAGTGCTGGTGGACCATCCCGATCCCGTGGGCCCGCGCCACGCGGGGGGAGGACATCCTGACCGGCCGTCCGCCGATCCGGATCTCACCCGAGTCCGCCGGGATCAGCCCGTATGCGACGTGCATGAGAGTGGACTTGCCGGCGCCATTCTCGCCCAGGAGCGCATGGACGGTACCGGACTCGAGGGAGAAGTCGACCTGGTGAAGGGCGCGAACGGGGCCGAAATGTTTGGAGATGCGTTCCAGGGAAAGGGAGGGGGGCGGGGACACAGTTCCTGGTTCCTCGTTCCTGGTGCCTACGTGCGGTGCTGGGCGAGGTGCCAGTCACCGAGGGGGGAGTGAACTGGAGAATGCTCAGTGCCCAATGCCGATTGCAGAGGGAGAAACAAGGCGCAGTTCCTTCTGCTATGGGCATTGGGCATTGGGCACTCTCCAGTTCACTCCCCCTTCCCACCTCTTATCTCTTACCATCCAATTCCGCACTCAGCACCGTACCCGGAACGATGGAACATGGTACCCGGAACCAGGTCGTTCAGAACCCCGTCGGATGATCGTGAAACTCCCAGGGAATCCCGAAGCGCCCCGACAGATGGAGGCCTAACGCTTTGACCCCTACTTGCTCAGTCGCATAGTGTCCCGCGTAGATCGCGTTCACTCCAAACTCCATCGCGTCGAAGTAGGTGTGGTGCATCCCCTCGCCGGTCAGAAAGGTGTCGCACCCGGCGTCCGCGGCGGAGCGGATCCGGTCCCCGGCCGCGCCGGTGATGATCCCGACCCGTCGGGTCACCTCCGGTCCGCCGGCGACCAGCCGGGCCCGGGTCGAGAGCATCTGGTCGAGCCGAGTCACCAGCTGGTCGCGTGGGAGGGAGAGATTGCCGGCGACGCCCAACGGGATCCCGCGGTAGTCGCTGAACCAGGCGAGTTCGCTCAGCCCGAGATCGCGGGCCAACACCGCGTTGTTGCCGACCTCCGGGTGAACGTCCAGCGGAATGTGGGCACCGTAGAGAGCCACGTCGTGGTCCAGCAGGCGCTTCACTCGCCGGAAGCGCCGCCCGGTGACCGGCGCGGGCCCGTCCCAGAACAGCCCGTGATGGACGATGAGAAGCGCTGAGCCTTGTCCCGCACTTCGGACCCGCTCGACTACTCCATCGATGGTCGCCTGGCTGGCATCAACCGCCGTCGCGATCCAGCCTATGGCCCCCGAGTTCTCGACCTGCAGCCCGTTGAATGCATTGGGATGATCCGGCACCTCCCGGATCCGAAGGTAGGAATCGAGGTAGGCGGTGAGGTCACCCAAGGAAGCCCCCTCATCAATCGGCATTGGGCACTCGGCATTCTGCATTCATTCCCGCCCCGGGCCTGAATCCGCCATCCTCCCTGTGGAGCGGTCGACCGGTACCAACGTGCCGGCGATAATGGAGTCCTCGGCCGCCTTGAGCTTTGCCTTGAGCGCGGCCGGGACCAGGCTGTCGAGCGCGGGATTGGGGCTGTAGCGGATCACCTGACTCTGCAGCCCGAACGACTCCACCCGCGGCGTGAACCGGCCCTCCTGCACTTCCCGCGCGATCAGCAGAAAGGCGCGAGGGAGATCGATCACGGCGGAGCCGATCACCCGATCGGGCGCCAGGTGAGCCTGGTCCGAATTGGAGCCGAACACAAACACACCCGGGTTTTCCTTCGCCGCCTGAAAGACGCCCAACCCCGCCTGGTCGGCGTTGTGGTGCAGCATATCGGCGCCCAGGCGGATCATCGCAAGGGCCGCTTCCCGCCCGGCGACCGCGTCGTCGAAGTTATTGAGGTAGGTCTCGCGCGACTGCACTCGGGGATTCGCCGCCTTGGCGCCGGCCGCCCACGCATCGTAGGCGAGCTTCACCGGTGGCAGCTCGATCCCCCCGACGTACCCGATCTTGTTGGTCCGGGTCAGCGACCCCGCGACCATCCCGGCGAGGTAGGTGGCGTCGGACAGGCGGAATATCAGCGGGACCACATTCCCGGCCAGCCGTTGGCCCGAGGTGATCACGAAGACCGGGTTGGGATACTCCCTCGCCACTCGCTCCGCCCCATCCTGGAACTCGAACCCGTGGCCGAAGATGAGGCCGTAGCCCTGGGCGGCGTAGGTTCGCATCTGCTCCTCCTGCTCGCCCGGCGTCCGCGCCTCGACGTGACTCACCTGGAGCCCGAGCGAGTCACGGATCTGTATCAGCCCGGCGTACGCACCCGAGTTCCACGACGCGTCGGCAATCGAGCCGGGGGTTATCAGGGCCACCCGGAGCGATGGGGTCACCGCTTCACGCGGACCGCATCCGCTCGCGACGATCAGGAAGAGAAGGAGGAGTCTCAGGTTCATTCGTATGGCTGGCCCAGGATCAGCTCGATCACGCGCGCCAGATCATCGTTCGAGTAATAGCTGATGGTGATGAGCCCGCGCCCCTTCCGCTTCGCCGTGACCCTCACATCGGTGCCCAGACGCCGCCGCAGTGTGTCCTCGACCCGCCGTTGCTCGGCGTGCAGGGTCCGCACCGGCGCCTTCACCCGGCGCAGCCTGGGACGCACGGTCGCGGCCGCCGGTCCTTCGCCCCGAGTGAGAGCCTCCGTGGTGCGGACCGACCAGCCGTTCTCCGCCACTTCGCGCGCGATCCGGCCGATCTCGGCCTGGTCGTTCAGGGCCAGCAGGGCCCGGCCATGGCCCTCGCTCAGCTCGCGGCGCTCCAGCATCTGCTGCACTTCGGGCGGCAGGGTCAGCAGCCGCAGCGAGTTGGCGATGGTCGCCCGGTTCCGGCCCACCAGCCGAGCCACCTCGGCCTGCGGCAATGCGAATTCGCGCATCAACCGGTCGTAGCCCCGGGCCTCGTCCATGGGGGACAGATCGTCCCGCTGGAGGTTCTCGATCAATGCCAGCGTGAGCAGCGATTGGTCGTCGACCTCCTTCACCACGGCCGGCACTTTGGCCCATCCCAGCTTCTGGACCGCTCTCCAGCGCCGCTCGCCCGCCACCAGCTCCCAGGCGCCGGCGTGGGCCCGGACCACGATCGGCTGGAGCAGCCCCGATGCCTTGATGGATTGCGCCAGATCCTCCAGGCCTTCCTCGTCGAACTCACGCCGGGGCTGGAACGGATTGGGACGAATGGAGCTCACCGGCAATTCCCGCAACACCCCCGATTCAGCCGCCTGTTGCCGCGAGATCGGCCCCAGCAGGGCCTCGAGTCCCCGGCCGAGGCGCTTCACTTCAGTCATTGCGGCCTCCTGTGGTGACGGAATCGACCCGTTTCATCAGCTCCTGGGCGGCGGAGAGGTAGCTCTTGGCTCCTACCGATTGCACATCGTAGAGCAGCACCGGTTTGCCGAAGCTGGGCGCCTCCGCCAGCCTAACGTTCCGTGGAATCACCGACTTCAAGACCTTGTCCCCGAAGTATTCCCGCGCGTCGGTGGCCACCTGGCGGCAGAGGTTGAGCCGGGCATCGTACATGGTGAGCAATACGCCGTCGATGGCGAGGTCAGGATTGAAGTTCTGCTGTACCAGCCGGATGGTATTGATGAGCTGGGAAATCCCTTCCAGCGCGTAGTACTCGCACTGGATCGGGATCAGCACGGCGTCGGATGCGGTGAGCACGTTGAGGGTGATGAGTCCGAGCGAAGGCGGGCAGTCGACCAGTATCACATCGAAGTGATCGCGAATCGGCGCCAGCACCTCGCGCAGCACCCGCTCCCTTCCCTCCCGGGCCACCAACTCGATCTCGGCGCCAACCAACTCCTGGTTCGCGGGCAGCACGCTGAGGTAAGGAAGATCGGTGTCGGGTTGGATCACCGAGTCGATGGCGGCGCCATTGAGCATGACGTCATACAGCGTTGGGAGCCCCGGGTCCCGTTTGGCGCCGGCACCACTGGTCGCGTTCCCCTGTGGATCGGCGTCGATCAGCAGGGTCTTCCGCTCGGCCACCGCCAGCGATGCGGCAAGATTGACGGCCGTCGTGGTCTTCCCCACGCCGCCCTTCTGATTGGCGACCGCAATGACTCGACCCATCCGCTCCTGCTTTGTTGGACGCTCAAACTTAAGCCACGGATTACACGGATTACACGGATTACA
>DASWKS010000655.1:0-13338 GCA_036396495.1 Gemmatimonadales bacterium | reverse complement strand
ACACTACCGTGGGGCTGCGCTGGCTGGTATTCGCCCCGCGGGTAAACTCGCCCGCGCGGCCGGCGGCGGCGGCGTTCGGCGGGTTCCGGGTAGAGCGGGGCGGGCCGATGGTACGGTTGCTGATGCCCGCGCCTCATGCGGCCGGTGTTGAGCTGATGGGTGACTTTACCGACTGGGAGCCGGTGGCCATGCTCCCCGACAGCCCGGGATGGTGGACCCTCTCTCGCACCCTCGCGCCCGGGATCTACCGGGTCAATGTCCGGGTCGACGGTGGTCCCTGGCGGGTTCCACCCGGCATCCCCGCCGAGGACGACGATCTGGGCGGAAAGGCTGGGGTTCTGCTGGTGCCCTAGGCTACCCCAGCGTGATCTCTCCCTCGATCGTCGTGTCGACGTCGAGTCCCTCCAGGCGGAGCTGCGCGGTGGCCCGGAGCGTTTCCTTCCCCGACAGCTTTCCTGATTCCAGCGCTTCTGCCACCGCCCGCTCGATCTGCCGCTGGGCGCTGACACCGAACTGCTTGAGAAACCTGCGGACACTCAGGTTGAAGGCGTCGTCGTTCATATCATCTCCGATTCCCGTTGACCGACCCGGCGTCCGAGAACGATAACCGGGGATGATCACCTGGCCGTCCGAGCTTGACCCGGCCCCGGACGGAGGGCATTCTGGCGAGAACATGTTCACCGGCCGACAGATCGTCAGTCTGCTCAACCAGCTGGGAATCACCCACGTCGTCACCCTGCCCGACAGCACCATCGGGGCGTGGGAGGAAGCGATCATTGGCAGCGGGACGCTGCGGCTGGTCCGGGTGTGCCGGGAAGGAGAGGCCTGGAGCGTGGCGGCCGGCCTCTACCTGGGAGGAGCGACGCCGTTCGTGATGATCCAATGCACCGGCCTGTTCGAGTCGGGTGACGCGCTGCGGAACGTGCTGCACGACTGGAAGCTCCCGATCCTGAGCCTCATCGGCTACCGGAGCTACTTCAATCAGGAGGCGCTCCCCGGTGATACCTGCCTGGTATTCACCGAGCCGATCCTGAAGGCCTGGAACATCGATTACCGGTTGATCACCCAACCCGACGCCGAGTCCGTGCTGGGGCATCTCCAGGCCTGCCGCGTGGCCGGCACTGCGGGGGCGGTCCTCCTGGCCGAAGGACGCGCGTGAGCTCCAACCGATCTCGCATGTCCCTGCGCGACGCGCTGGAGCCGCTCCGTGCGGCTCGGCGCCCGAGTGATGTCGTGATCACCACCATGGGACCGGCCCGGGAGTGGATGGCCCTGGGCCCCACCCATCCGCTCGACTTCGTGTTCGTCCCGTCCGCGATGGGTCACGCGACTTCACTGGGGCTGGGGCTCGCGCTCTCGCGCCCCGACCGCCGCGTCATCGTCGTGAACGGGGACGGCTCCCTGTTGATGAACCTGGGATCGCTGGTGACGATCACGGCCGAACGACCCCCCAACCTCATCGTCCTGGTGTGCGACAACGGAGTGTATGAGGTCACCGGCTCCCAGCCGACCCCGGCGTCGCCCGGGGGACGAGCCGCGGACGATCGGGTCGATTTCCTGGGCTTGGCGCGGGCGACCGGCTTCAACTCGTTGTTCCGCTTTTCCAGTCGAGAGCACTGGACGGCCGGCCTGGAGACAGTGCTCAACACCCCGGGGCCCACCTTTACCGAGCTCGAAGTCAGCGGCGATCCCGAGGCGCGGGGCCCGCGCTCCCCCGGTCCAACCATCGATCGCGCTGCCCGATTTATGGACGCTCTCCGGAACAGCGTCGACTCGACCGTGCCCCAGGAGCCCTGGAATCGGTAGGGTGGCGGGCTGGCGAGGCACCTTGTTGGGCAGGCGCATCGCCGAAAACTTTTTCGCACGCCGTAGTGTCCGAAAACGAATATCGGCCAGTCCCAAGGTGACCGAATCCGAGCAGGTCGGGGCCTTGTACAGAATATGGAATGCGAGCATCAATCAGAAGAATCGGAGTGACTATACCGGTTCGCGCAGTGATTTCGCTCACATTCATAACACACCCGGCTCCAATCCATTAGCTGATCATGCGAGCGTTTGCTCGCTTTTATCTAAAAATGAGCGAGCGCTCGCAACTTTTTGGTGACTGTATCGTTCCGGCTCCTGCCGCTTTACCGCCATGGCAGTGTCGCATTCTGCCACTATAAGTTGTTGTGGAAAAAGATGTTACATCGCCATCCGGTTCCCAACTTGCATGATGCTCACTAGCTTGCTCGCATGGCCATTCTCCCTTTGGTCGGGCATGCAGCGGCACGAGAACACGTCAGCCGGGCGATTCAGTCGGGGACAATACCCCAGACCCTGTTGATCGCCGGACCGGATGGGGTGGGGAAGCAACGGTTCGCCCTATGGATTGCCCAGCGCCTGGTTTGTACCCGGCCGGGAAGCCCGGAGCCCTGCGGCGAATGCCTCCCCTGTCGGAAGGTGCTGGGATTGGTCCACCCGGACGTACACTGGTTCGTGCCGATCCAGCGGCCCAAGGCAGGGGAGCCCGACAAGCAGGTGGAGGAGGCCGCGGAGGCGCTGGCGGAAGTGTTGGAGGAGCGGCGCCAGCGACCTCTCTGGGGCGAGCCCGACGGGATGTGGAGCCATGGGATCCCGAGCGCGCGACTGCTCTTGAAGCGGGTCAGTCTCACGCCGGTCGAGGCGACTCGGAAGGTGTTCATCGTGGGGGACGCGGAACGCCTTATTGCCCAGGCCGGGGCCGAGGATGCGGCCAATGCGCTCCTCAAGGCGCTGGAGGAGCCGCCCGCCGACACGGTGGTGCTGCTGACGGCCGGTGATCCCCGGCGCCTGCTCCCGACCATACGGTCGCGTGCGGTGATGTTGAGGCTGGGCCGTCTCTCTGACGAAGAGGTGCGAGGCTTCCTCGGCTCGTACCTGCAGCCGAAGCTGTCGCCAGCGGGGTTGAATGAGCGGGTCGCCGCCGCCGAAGGATCCATCGGCGCCGCCCTGGCTGAAGACGGATCGGTCGCCCGGTACCGGGAAGCGGCCGCTGGACTGGTGGAAGCCGCGCTGGCCGGAGGGAAACAGAGTTACGAACGCGCCCTGCGGCAGCCTCCGTATCAGGCGCGAGGAGATTTCGCCGCCATGCTCGACGCGCTGTCGGCCCTCCTGGGCGACGCCGCTCGAGAACGAGCCGGCGAGGTGCCCCGTCGGGCTGTCCCCCGGGCCCTCAAGGGACGCGAGTTGAGCGGGCTGGTGCTGGCGGCGGAGAAGGTGCAAGTGGCGCGCGAGGCCGCCCAGGGGAACGTGAACCCCCAGTTGGTGCTGGTTACGCTGGCCCTGGAGCTGGAGGAAGCGCTATGCGCCTGACTCATACCGACGAACGGGGCGCGGCGCGGATGGTGGATGTCGGCGACAAACCGGTCAGCCTGCGCGAAGCCGCCGCCCAGGGTCAGGTTCGGATGTCTGCCGAGGCCTTCGCCCTGGTGAGGGACAACGCGGTGGCCAAGGGTGATGTCCTGGCGGTGGCTCGATTGGCGGGGATCGCGGGGGCAAAGCGAACGGCGGATCTGGTTCCGCTCTGCCACCCGATCGCGCTGGATGTCGTGGAGGTGACCGCGGAGGCGGATGCGGAGCTGCCCGGTGTCCGGATATCGGCCCGGGCGAAAGCGACCGCCCGAACCGGAGTGGAAATGGAGGCGATGGCTGCGGTAGCGGCCGCGTGTTTGACGGTGTATGACATGGTGAAGGCCGTCGATCGTGGGATGCGGATCGAGGCCATTCGTCTGATAAGCAAGACCGGCGGTACTCGGGGCGATTGGACCGCGCCGGGTGATGACTAAACCGCCGGGTGATGACTAAACCAAGGAGCATCAGTGCTGCACGCTGACTTGACACCACAGGGAGGCCGGCCGGGCTGGGTGAGGATCATCCTCACCGAGCTGAGCCTGCTGGCCGTGGCGTCGGTTCTAGTCGGCGCGGCCATCGCGCTGAGCGGCCAGTTGGTGAGCGGCCCGCCAGCGCCCGCCGCGCCGCTTGCGCCAGCCACACTGAGTGCGGTCAACGAGGACCGGGGACCCCGCGGAGACCTGACCGCCACCCGTCTCCTCCTCGAGCGGGCCACGACGGTATTGTCGAACGCCAACAAGTTCGGGATCGCCACCGATTTGAGTGCCGCCATTTACGATGTCGCCGCGGAGGAGGGCATTTCCCCCGAGCTGGCGTACCAGCTGGTGAAGGTCGAGAGCAACTTCCGCCGCGCCGCCGAGAGCGACGCGGGCGCCCTGGGGTACACTCAGGTCAGGCTGGCCACCGCGCGCGGGTATCTGCCCGAGGCCACCGTGAAGGACCTGCACCACCGCGATACCAATCTGCGACTCGGATTCCGTTACCTGCGGGACCTACTGCGCCGCTTCGATGGTGATCTCACGCTGGCACTGGTGGCGTACAACCGGGGACCGACGCTGGTGGATTCGATCTCGGCGTCGGGCGGTGACCCGAGGAACGGCTACGCCAAGCTGGTGTTGACCGGAGTGCGCGGCGAGGTGAAAGCAGCACCGGCTGTCCTCCGGCGCGGGGCCTCGGACTAGAACAGGAGAGAGAGGAGAGAGGAAGCATGGTTTCCTCTCTCCTCTCTCCTGTCTCCTGGTTTTGTTAGGTCGGGATCCGCAGTTTCTGGCCCGCCCGCAGCCGGCTGGATGACATTTCGTTGGCCGACATGAGGGCCTGGACCGACACGCCGTAACGTCGGGCCAGGGCCGACAAGGTTTCCCCCCGCCTGACCACATGCACCTCGGGACGCGAAGCCGTCCGGCTCGAGGCCGCCACCGTCCCCCCGGAGACCTTCAGGCGCTGACCGACCCGGATCAGGTTCGACTTGCCGAGCCGGTTCAGTTTGCGGAGGCTGGACACCGACACCCGGTAGCGCTGCGCGATGCTGCCCAGGGTCTCCCCCGACCGCACCCGGTGGATCCGGGTGCTGGTTTCGGCCGCGTCGACATCCCTCAGGCTGGCGGCCGATGCCCCGGCGCGCTCCTTGGCCGGGAGCGCCGCGTAGGCCTCGCCGACCCGCTCCTGGGTTCCCGCGGGGAGCCGGACCACGCTGGTGGAGCGCGGGGGAGTGGCCCGCCGCAAATAGTGCGGGTTGAGCTCCCGAATGGTCGCAGGCGGCACCCCGGCCAGCTTGGCGACGACATCCAGACCGGTCATCTCCCGCACTACCAGCGAATCCCGCGGGAACAGGTCCATCGCGGCGGGCGGCGGGAACCCAAAGGCCGACGGATTGCGCCCGATCAGCGAGGCGGCGATCAGCTTTGGGACGTAGTCCTTGGTCTCTCTTCGGATGTAGCGCGAGTCGGCCAGCGAAAAAAAGTGCTCATCGCGGAGGCCATCTTCTTCTTCCTCATCTTCGTCGGATTCGTCCGACCCCCCCGGAGCCGATGTGCCCAGCCGGGACAGACCGCGGGACACCCGGCCCGGCCCGGCATTGTACGCTGCTGCAGCCAGGAAATAGGACCCGCCGAACTGCTGCGTGAGCATAGACAGGTACCGGGCCGCGGCGTCGGTGGCCTTCACCGGATCACGCCGCTCGTCTACCCACCGGTCGACTCGCAGGCCCATCCAGCGTCCGGTGCCGCGCATGAACTGCCACATCCCCACGGCGCGAGAACGGCTCGTGGCGACGTTCGAGAAACCCGACTCGATCAGGCCGAGATACACCAGATCCGACGGCAACCCGGCCGCTTGAAACCGCTCCCGCACCATTGTCTCATAGACCGGCATGCGCTGGAGCCAGACCGCCATCCGGGATCGGGCCGGGCCCTGGAAGAAGTCGAGGTAGTAGCGGACCCGATCGTGGTCGGCGTAGGTGGTCAGATCGAGCGAGACCGCACGAGCTTCGCTCAACGCATCGAGCGGGTCACCATTCTGGGTCGCCGGCGCTGTGCTGGGCGGCGTGGCGGCGGCCAGCGCCTCCAGAATGGCGACGTCGGCGGCGGAGTCCTGGGACAGCCGTCGTTCCAACAGCGAGTCCGACAGCAGAATCGCGGGAGTTTCGGGAATCGGAGGATGGGTGTCAGCGGGAACCGCCTGCGACGGAACCGCCTCCGGGGCCGGCGCCCGGGGCGCGGACGCAATGGTCCCCTGCGAGGCACAGGCCGTAGCTGCCGCAAGAGCGAGCACGAAAATGGGTCGGAGCGGTCGACGCACTCGCCGGCCTCCCTGCTTGATGAAAGTACCGCAACACCAGTTTACGAATTCACTTCCGACCGTCTCCGGGTAGATGCCCCGGAGCGGTGAAGCGTTGCGTCAGGCGGCTTCGCGCCGGCTGATCAAACGGTTGGTGGCGTTCAGGACCGCCACCGCCGCGCCCCGAGCCAGTTTCTCGCCGGCGAGGCACGAACCTACCAGCCGGGGACCCGCCCCCAGCCCACGCATGGCCAGCGAGACGATCACCACGTTCTCGTCAAAGGCCCGCACCGCCTTCACTCCCAGGACCTCGAATGCGGTTTCCTGGACCACCTGGGCCAGCGCATTCAGGCAGGCCTGGGCAGCGCAACGGAGCTCCCCCGACGGGGAGGCAATACCCTCGGCGGTGCCCCGCACCTGCCCACGCTCCCGCCAGATCAGCACAACTTCGGCCCGGCACCGGCCATTGGGCAGGCGGTCCAGGCGAAATCGGGCGAACCGGGGTCGTTCGCGGGTAACGGACATCGGGATGGTAGCGCTCATTATTGTCACCAGGCAAGGCTCCCTAACTGCCAACTCCGTGCCGAGCCTGGTGATGGCTAGCATGGCCCGAGTCCTAACCGGGTTCCGAGCCCGCCACCCTATGCGGGGCATACCGATACGCTGTCAAGAGCCCGGATCCGGACCGGCCGGACCAGCGGGCCGGGCAGTGGTCAAACGCCGTTTGGGTTAACTCAGCCTTGCGGAATGCCCCGACTGGGCAGGGGGCGGTCGCCCCCGTTACTCGACCGCCCGGGTCTGCTCCAGCTCCAACTGTTCATGATGGTTGTCGCCGGGGCGCACCACATCCACCTCCAGGTGGTCCCGGCCTAAGTCACCGGCCTCGACCCGGATGACCAGTAGCTCGCCATCGTCCAGGGTCAGGCGCAGCTGCCGCAGATCCGTGGTCAGCGTCGCGTCCACGATGGAACGCCCCCGAACCCCGGCGAGGGTGGCGGCGACACGGCGAAGATTGGGCAACGGGACCGTCGTCAGCATGGGAGTCAGCCGGAAATGGTCTACGATTCTACTCGCGCAACGCGACCTTCGACACCCTGCCTGGTTCTCGGCTCGTCCGCCCGCACCAGCTCCCGGAACCGGGCCATGAGGTCCCTGGTCACGGGGCCCGGCTTGCCGGCCCCGATGGACCGCCCATCCAGAGAGCGAAGCCCTACGATCTCGCTGGCGGTACCGGTGAGAAACGCCTCGTCGGCTGTGTATACGTCGTACCGGTTGAGCATCTCTTCCCGAACCGCGTACCCGGCATGTAGGGCCAGTTCCATGACCGCGTTCCGGGTGATCCCGACCAGGATGCCCGCGTTGGGTGGCGGGGTCCGGAGCGTCCGGCCGTTAACCACGAAGAGATTCTGCCCCGACCCCTCGCAGACGTGACCCGACGAGTCCATCATGATGATTTCGTCGGCCCCGGCGACGTTGCCTTCCATCTTGGCGAGTACATGCGGCAGGTAGTTGAGCGACTTGACCCGGGGCGAGAGCGACTCGCGGTGGGGAATGGGTGTGGCAGCGGTGACACAAGCCAGGCCCTTGTCGTACCGGTCTTCGGCCCAGATCCGGATGGTGTCGACGATGACCATGACGGTGGGCCTGGCGCAGTTGCGAGGGTCGATGCCAAGGTCACCGACCCCTCGGGTCACCAGAGGGCGGATGTAGGCCTCCCGAAGCCCGGAGCGCTTGACCGCATCCTCCACGATGGCGGTGAGATCGGTCTTGGAGATTCCGATGTCGAGGTTAACGGCCCGCGCGGAGGCGTAGAGACGATCCATATGCTCGGCCAGACGGAAAACCTTCCCGCCGTAGACGCGGATACCTTCGAACACCCCGTCACCGTACAGCAGGCCGTGGTCAAAGACCGACACCTTGGCGGTGTCGCGGTCCAGCCATTCACCGTCGAGCCAGATCGTAGTCATGAGCGCTCCGTGGGAGTCTGGAAATTAACTCCGGAACCACACTAATAGTACTGAGTCGTGAGGACTGAGTACTGAGTGGAGATAGGGCTGTGGGGTACTCAGCACTTGGAGTTACGGCCACGGATTGCCGCAGCCTTCCCGGCGGAACGTGTCGCTCACGTTGAGGATCTTCCAGCGGCCATTCAGCCGGGCCAGGTGAAAGGCGTCAAAACCGCAGTGACTCACCGTCCCCTGTTGTCGGACCTGATACTCGGCCCAGACCGTCGCCAGATCGCCATCGACCTGGACCCGGGGATTCCGGATCGGCTCGTCGTAGACCGGGCCGCCTGGTTGGCCGGCAACCCGAACGAAGTCATTCCCGGTCAGTGCCACCACGCGGGTCCCATTGGGTCCGGGACGCAGCAGAGTGAAGCGGGTCAGGCTGTCGAGTTGGACCTTCATCGCCGCGGTGTCCTTGATCTTCATGGCATCGAGAAAGGACTGGATGGCGGCGAGGACCTCGCGTTCCTCCGGCTTCTGCGCCGAAGCGAGGGAGGGGGGTGAGGTGGTGCTGTGTTTCGGTTGGCGAAGCGGGCCGCCGACTCGTGACCGGCACCTTCAGTGAGGGCGCTGGGTCTCGAACCCAGAACCTACGGGTTAAAAGCCCGTTGCTCTACCAATTGAGCTACGCCCCCGGGAGGAGGGAAAATAGTAGAAGTGGGATGGAGGAGTGAATGCAGAATGCGCAGTGCCCAATGCCGAAGGCACAAGGACTCGGTTCCGGGTTCCGGTTGAGCGAAGCGACTCTGCTGGGTTGGCTCGCAGTCGCACCGGGCACCCCGGCACCCTGCACCGCACGCTCAACCGCACCCGGAACCCGGAACCGGGAACCAGGAACCCCCTGTGCTACAGTGCCAGACGGGTCTGAGTCACCGGGGTAAAACTCCGCCGATGATGGCGGCAGGGGCCGGCCGCCTGAATCGCGGCCAGATGCTCGGCGGTAGCGTAGCCCATGTTGGACTCCCAACCATAGGCTGGATGGCGCTGAGCCAGGCGCTGCATCAGACGGTCCCGGACCACCTTGGCGACCACGCCGGCCGCGGCGATCGAGTAACAGAGTGCATCGCCGTCCACCAGGGCTTCGTGGTCCACGCCAAGTTCGCGAAACCAGAGTCCGTCGACGAGAATGGCCAGCCGGGAGCAGGGAGACGGGAGCGGGGAACGGGAAGATCCACCCAGGGCCCGGGCCAGAGCCCGCCGCATCGCGATGGCGGTGGCCACCCGGATGTTGACCCGGTCGATCAACCGGGCTGAAGAGGCACCAATCCCGAACACGACCGCGCGGCGCTGAATCAACGCCGCGAGGTGCTCCCTCCGACGGGCCGTGAGCACCTTGCTGTCGCGCAGTCGCAGGATCCGTCCCGCGTTCGGCGGGAAGGCCACCGCCGCCGCGACCACCGGTCCGGCCAGCGGCCCGCGACCGACCTCGTCGACCCCGACCAACAAGCGCCCAGCATCCCAGGCGCATCGTTCCCGTGAAATGGTTGGGGCTTTCATCGTGGATCGGTGCTGGCCTCAGCGGGTTGAAGACACCTTTGCCAGCAAGATCGCGAAACAGGCACGGAGATGACAGGGAGAGTACCGCCCTCAGTCGCGCCGGGTCCACAACACCAGCGTACCGCAATCCGTGGCTCCGCCTCCCGCGAGTTCGGCCGGGACCTCGGCCGAGCTTTGATAGACCTCAATGGCCCTGAGCGTGGTGAGGTCCCATTGTTTGAGGTCGGGGGGACGCCGCCCCAACAGTCCGGGTCGGTAGATGGGAACGCCATCGACGATGACCTGCATATAGCACGGCGTTCGACCACATGTCCGCGGTTCCGGCGGCTGATGGCCCAGTCCTCGTACCTTCTCTCGCTCGGGATGTAGACCGTCCGGGCGTCAATCCTGGTGTGCCGACGAAGCAGGCTTTCGAGAGACAGAAACTCGTTTCGGCGGATTGTGGCTGAGTCGATGAACTTCCCGAACCCTCTCCGCCTCCGGCTCTCGAAGGCGTCAAAGGGGTCCGGCGGTCTGGACCGGGCAGATACCTCAATCGGTTCCAGCTGCTGAGCCCGGAATGGGATCAGGGTCGCCTCCGCCCGGGTGGTATCCTGCTTCTTACCGACAATGAACCGAAACCAGGTAGGCTCATAGCCGACCGACCGGAACAACACGACCTGATAGCCCACGGGGAGCTGCCCCAGGACGAACCGACCGGCGGCGTCGCTGGTAGTGGTGACCCCATATCCCAGCAGCACCACTTCGACGCCCGCAAGCGCGCGGCGCGACGAGTCCTCCCGCACCACCCCGGTCAGTACCGTCTGGCAGGGGACCCCGGGAACCGATCCGAGGAAGAAAACTGATGTCACGAGGGGCCGAGAGAGACAGCCGGGGTGCACCAGACTCACCGGAACAGAGAGGACAAGCCAATCTGAGACTCGGCCATCGTCACCGCAAGGACGATCGGTTAAAGGACCACCCTCTTCCGCAAATCCGCCAGCAAAAGTAATGTGGAGGCGTTCCCGCCATCTCTGGAGCCGTCAGCCTGTCCATCCTGCCCATGTTCAGTGCAGGTACCAGGTTTGGCGTTCTGGAGGGGTGAAAGCGCACCCAGCGGTCGAGCGGCCGATAATGATCCGTTGCGTGTCGTTATAACTGCGACCAGTGTCAGACTGACACGAGTTCCTCGGACCCTCCGGCTGGAAGTGCAAGCGTGAAGCCGTGGCGTGGCTGAGTGCAGGTTGGCTTGGAACTTGATTAGCCTGACTCGACACTCCTTATCATCGAAACAGGTCTGATCCCGGCCTGGACCGTTCCTCGGCCGGTCAAATAGCTCTTCTCTCGACTGTCCTGAGTCGGGAGTATCCGCCTCCCCGGCGGTTTGCGGTCCCAATCTCACCCTTCTCTGGGGGAGTGGTGCCCATGCGTAACCTGTTGGCCTCCACCCGATCCTGTGTCCTTGCCTGTCTGACACTCCTGCTGGTTCCGGCTGTGCCGGCCCTGGCCCAGAACGCGGTCATCCGCGGGACCGTGACTTCGGCAGATGGCAAACAGGCCCTGGCCGGGGTCAACGTCGTGATCACGGGGCTCAACATCTCCGTGCTCACGTCAGACCGCGGTGCCTACCTCATCACGATCCCCGCCGCCCGGATTCCGGCCGCCCCCGTGAACGTGACGGCCCGGGCCATCGGATACAAAGCGATCCAGCGCGGCACGCTCATCCGGGCCGGCGAGCAGGTGGTGGACTTCGCCCTCCAGGCCGACATCAACCGGCTGGAAGAGATCATCGTCACGGGCGTGCTGGAGGGGGTCGAGCGGGCCAAGGTGCCCTTCAGCGTCGGCCGGCTCGCCGCGGAAGACATGCCGGTGAGCGCAGTTGACCCCCTTCGGGTCCTGGCCGGCAAGGTAGCCGGGCTCAGAGTCGGCGCGACCAGCGGCCGGCCCGGCACCAGCCCGGAGATCATGCTGAGGGGGCCTCGGTCGATAAACGCCACCGGCCGGAGCCAGGAACCCCTGATCATCGTTGACGGGGTCATCCAGCATGTGGGCAGCCTGCAGGAATTGGGGGGCCTCGACATCGAGACGGTCGAGGTGGTCAAGGGCGCCGCGGGCTCGTCGCTCTACGGCACCCAGGCTGCCAACGGGGTGATCACCATCACCACCAAGCGGGGCATGGGCGCCCGAGAGGGCGTGGTGTTCAACGTCCGGACCGAGGTAGGGGTCTCCGACTTCAGCGGCTTCGACTACGGACTGCCGACCAACCATCCGCTGCAGCTGGATGAGACCGGGAAGCGGTTCTGTGTCACCGGCATCTCTGGTGCGCTGCCCTGCAGCCGTTCGGTTGACCTGATGACCGAAATGCTCCGGATCAATAACGTGAATGCGGACACGTTGCGCACGCCGCAGAATATCCTCTACGGGGCGCCCGGCATCGCGGATCTCCTGAACATCTTCCAGAGCCAGATCTATCCCAACCAGTACTACAACTCGCTGGTCCGGATCGCCGATCGAACCCCGACCTCCCTCACCTCGGTGGACGCGACTGGAAAGGTCGGGAACGTCGGCTTTTACGTGAGCGGGCAGT
This sequence comes from Gemmatimonadales bacterium, assembly GCA_036396495.1. Taxonomy (GTDB): domain Bacteria; phylum Gemmatimonadota; class Gemmatimonadetes; order Gemmatimonadales; family GWC2-71-9; genus SZUA-320. Next base: position 1,119 of record DASWKS010000655.1, on the reverse strand, counting down.
TCACCAGGGATCCGGGCGGTGTCCGGTTCTTCGAGGGATCCGACCAGGTGCGTGGGCGGGTCAACCTCGACTACCAGGCCCGGCAGGACCTTACGGTCTCGGTCAGCACCATGTACAACGACTTCTACCGGGACAATCGGCTCACGGGCATCTTCGGGACGCTGCTTCGGGGCGGCATGCCGGGGTTCGACTACCTGGCCCGCGACACTCTGGGCCGCCTGCTGGTATCGCGGGGTGCGAGCGGCTGGCGCCCCACCGGCAACGGGTCCGCTTCGGTGCTGTACGACGGCGAGAATCGGACGACCGACCTGAGAACCAACCGGTTCCTGGGCAGCCTGAACATGAAGTACTTCCCCACGGCATGGGTGAGCCTCGAGGGCGTCTTCGGATACGACAGCCGGACCTCGAGGAGCGACGACTACGTCATCAAGGGGTACCGGACCACCGGCATTTCGACCGCCAACAACAACGGCAACCTGGATATCTCAAGAAGCAAGGATGAAGCACTCAATGCCAGCCTGTCCGCCACCTTCCGCAGAGACATTACCCAGGACCTGACCGGGAAGCTGCGGCTGGGCGGTTACTACGACCAGGAGATTTTCTCGACCAGCCGTGGTACCGGTCAGATCTTCCTGGTGAAGGATGTTCCTCAGCTCGACAATACCTCCGCCAACCAGTCAGTCACCTCCTCGAGCGAGGATACCAAGAACGCCGGCTTATCCGCCGCGGTGACCTTCGACTACAAGGACCGTTACATCATCGACGGCTCCTTCCGCCGGGACGGCAGCTCGCGGTTCGGTCCCGACCATCGCTGGGCTTCCTTCAACCGGATCGCCGGAGTGTGGCGCACCTCCGAGGAGCCCTGGTGGAACCTGAACTTCATGGATGATTTCCGGATCCGGGCCTCGCGCGGCACGGCGGGGTCCACCCCTCGGTTCTCGGCGCAGTACGAGACGTACAACGTGGGCCCGAACGGAATCAGCACCGTCCAGGCGGGCAACTCCAAGCTCGAGCCCGAGGTCACCACCGAGTACGAAACCGGTCTCGATTTCACCCTGTTCCGGCGGGTTGGCGTCGAAGCCACCTTCGCGCGGGCCAACACGAGAAACCAGATTCTGC
>DASWKS010000654.1:0-1527 GCA_036396495.1 Gemmatimonadales bacterium | reverse complement strand
CGTGTTCGACGTTCGATTCCTGACCAACCCGTTCTGGGTGCCCGACCTGCAGCCGCTGTCCGGGCTGTCGGCGCCGGTCCGGCGATTCGTCCTCGAGCAGCCGCAGGCTGAACGCTTCCTCGACCTCGTCGTTCAGCTGCTGGAACTGACCGTGCCTGCCTATCGGGCGGCCGGTCGCGAGCGGCTGACCGTGGCGCTGGGCTGCACCGGGGGCTATCACCGCTCCATCGCGCTGGCCGAGGAGCTGGCCGGCCGGCTGGGCGGGCTGGAGGGCGCATCGGTATCGGTCATGCATCGGGAGCTGCGCCGATGAGGACGCCCCGCCTGCCCCGCTGGCTGTACCCCGGCATGCATCTCAAGCGCTGGATGGGGGCGGTGCTGCTGGGCCTCACCATCCTGGCCCTGGGTGCGGCCATCCTCCTCATCGAGATCTACCGCGAGTTCATCCTCGACTTTCCGGATATCGCCCTACTCCTCGGCGCCGGGCTCGAGCGGCCGATTCGGGCCGCCATCGTGCTGGTGGTCGGCGTGGCCCTGACCGGGTTTGGGATGTGGAAGCTCATGCACAGTGTCATCTCGCCCTTCGTTGCCCGCGGCGACTCGGTGATGGAGGTGCTCTACACCAAGCGTTACCTGGCCCGGGGCCCGCGGATCGTGGCGCTGGGCGGTGGGACCGGGCTATCGACACTGCTCCGGGGGCTGAAGGCGTACTCGGCCAACATCACCGCGGTGGTGGCGGTGGCCGACGACGGCGGCAGCAGCGGCCGGCTGCGCCAGCAGCTGGGGATCGTGCCGCCCGGCGACATCCGCAACTGCATCGCTGCCCTGGCCGACGCCGAGCCGCTCATGACCCAGCTCATGCAGTACCGATTCCCACCGGGGTCTGGCCTGGACGACCACGCCTTCGGGAACCTGTTCATCGCCGCCATGACCGCGGTGACCGGCGATTTCGACGAGGCCGTCCGCGAGTCGAACCGGGTGCTGGCGGTGCGCGGCCAGGTCCTACCCGCCACCAGCGTCCCGCTCAACCTGACCGCACACCTGGCGTCCGGCCGATTGATTCGCGGGCAGGCCGCCGTCAGCCGGGCAACCGAGCCCATCGCCCGGGTCCAGATCGACCCGCCGGACGTCCGGGCCACCCCGGAAGCGCTGGAGCGCATCCTGGAGGCCGACCTGATCGTCATCGGGCCCGGCAGCCTGTACTCGAGCGTCATGCCCAACCTGCTGATCAGTGACATCCACGACGCGCTGTCCGCGGCCGACGGGCTCCGGGTGTACGTGTGCAACGTCGCCACCCAGCCCGGCGAGACGGGCGGCTTCACCGCCTCGCGGCACTTGACGACGCTGTTCGAGCACGTCGGCGACCAGCTCGTGGACATCGTGCTCTTGAACCGGAACCGGTCCGCTCGCCGCCCGGTGGGCTGGCTCGGAGAACCGGTCCAGCTCGACATCCGCCAGCTGGAGGAGCTCCCGGTGGTCGTGGTCGAGGACGACCTCATCGACGACCAGAACGCGCACCACCACGAT
>DASWKS010000653.1:0-10188 GCA_036396495.1 Gemmatimonadales bacterium | reverse complement strand
GCACCTCTATGACTGCGAAATCCGGGGCCTTCCCGGGTCTTTGGAAGAGCTCGCGGGGATGCTCGAGACCGGGCGGGGCAAGGCACACCGGATTCTGGGGCGGGCGCTGCAAATGGAGTTGGTGACACTCGAGCAACAGGGCTACGCCCTGACCGCGACCGGACGGGCGTATGCCCTCCGGGTATTACGGACCCACCGGCTGCTGGAACGGTTCCTGGCCGATCGCACCGGCATGGCTCCCGATCGTTGGCATGCCGAGGCGGAGCAGAGAGAACATCTGCTCTCGGAGGCGGAGACCGAGAAGCTGGCCCATCGGATGGGTCACCCCCTGTTCGATCCCCACGGCGACCCGATTCCCACCGCTACCGGCGAAATGCCGGTGGCGAGTGGTTTTCCCCTGAGCCGGGTCGCTCCCGGCAGCTTCGTAACGGTGGTTCACCTGGAAGACGAGCCGGCCGAGGTGTTTCAGTGCCTGCTCGACGCCGGCCTGGCGCTGGGACAGGTGTTTCAGATTCACGAAGTGACCCGGGAGCGGATCGCCTACGCGGTCGATGGCCAGGACCGAAGTCTCGCCCGAGCCCTCGCGGCCAACGTGACCGTGGAGACCGTCAGCCAGGCCGGCGCCAGCGATCCCCGAGTCACCACGCTCGACACCATCGAGCTCGGCCAGAGCGCGGCCGTGGTCGGGATCTCGCCCCTGTGCCACGGCCCGCAACGTCGCCGACTGCTCGACCTCGGCGTGGTGCCCGGCACCACGATCCGGGCCGTCATGCGGAGTGCCGGCGGCAGCCCGATCGCTTACGACATTCGCGGCGCTCTCATCGGCCTCCGTCGGGAACAGGCGGAATGGATCAGGGTCCGCCGCGACCAGGAGTCGGGGGCTGCAGCATGACCTCCGCTCTTCCGGTACTGCCATCCGGCGCGTCGACCCCCGGGTGCCGCGGCTGCAGTGCCAATCGCACCGCCAACCTGGTGCAGCTGGGTGTCTCGGTCGGCAGCTGGGATTATCTCGTTGCCCTGGCCGGCAATCCCAATACCGGCAAGAGCACCGTTTTCAATTCCCTCACCGGACTCCGGCAGCACACCGGCAACTGGCCCGGTAAGACCGTCAGTCGAGCCGAAGGGACCTTCGAGCACAACCAGAAGAAGGTCAAGCTGGTCGACCTTCCCGGTACCTACTCATTGCAGGCCGGAAGCACCGACGAGGAAGTCGCGCGCGACTTCATTCTCTTCGGGGAGCCCGACGTTACCGTCGTCGTGGTCGACGCGACTCGGCTGGAGCGCAATCTCAACCTGGTGCTCCAGGTCCTGGAGTTCACCGACCGCGTGGTAGTGTGCTTGAACCTCATGGACGAGGCCCGACGCCACGGCATCGCGGTTGACGCCAAGCGGCTCGCGCGCGAGCTCGGCGTGCCGGTAGTGGCAGCGGCCATTCGCCGGAAGGAAGGCCTGCCCGAGCTGCTCGAGGCCATCGAACGGGTTGCCACCGGGGCCGAGCGTACCACCCCGTTCCGGATCAGGAATCATCCACCCGCCATCGAAGCGACCGTGGCCGAGCTGGTGACCGACATCGAAGCCGCGTTCCCTGGGCTGCCCAATCCCCGCTGGGTGGCGTTCCGGCTGCTCAACGCCGACGAGCGCATCGAGGCGGCGGTACGCAGTGGTGAGATCGGTGTGTTTCTGGGCGACAACCAGGACCAGCCGTGGCAGCCGTCGGACCAGGGGGCCGCAACCCTGGACGCCGAAGCGGTGCTGGCCACGGCCCGTAGCCTCCGTTGGCGCTTGCCGTCGGATTTTCACGACCGCTTGATGGAGAGCATCTACGCCGCGGCCCAGGCCATCGCCAGTCGCAGCGAGCTGCGGGGAGCGCGTCGCGCGAAGTTCGATCTCGATCGGACCCTGGACCGAATGCTCACCAGCAAATGGCTGGGCTTCCCGCTGATGGGTCTCATTCTGGCGGGTGTCTTCTGGCTCACAATCGCGGGCGCCAACCTGCCTTCGGCCATGCTCGCGTCGGTGCTGATCGACCAGCTCCATCCCCTGCTGCGCCAATTCGGCGCCGGCATCGGGATGCCCTGGTGGCTGTCCGGTTTTCTGTTCGACGGTGTGTACCTGGCGACGGCGTGGGTGGTGAGCGTCATGCTGCCGCCGATGGCGATTTTCTTCCCGGTGTTCACGCTGCTGGAGGACTTCGGCTATCTGCCGCGGGTGGCGTTCAATCTCGATCGCATGTTCCAGCGGGTGGGTGCGCACGGCAAGCAAGCGCTGACCATGTGCATGGGCTTCGGCTGCAACGCGGCCGGCGTGGTGGCGACCCGGGTCATCGACAGCCCCCGGGAGCGGCTGGTCGCGATCATCACCAACAACTTCTCGCTCTGCAACGGCCGTTGGCCTACCCAGATTCTGATTGCGACCATCTTCCTGGGTACTCTGGCGCCGGCTCACCTGGCCAGTGCCACTGCCGCCGGCGCGGTCGTCGGAATCGCGTTGTTGGGTGTGGCCTTCATGTTCGGCGTGTCCTGGCTGCTCACCCGCACTGTGTTGAGCGGTGAGGCCACCAGCTTCAGCCTGGAGCTGCCGCCCTACCGGCCGCCCCGCGTGCTCCAGACCCTGTATACCTCGCTGATCGATCGCACTCTGATCGTGCTGTGGCGGGCCGTGGTCTTCGCGGCTCCGGCCGGCGCGGTCATCTGGCTGATCTCCAACATCGACATCGGGGGCGTGAGCATCGCCCGGCACCTGATTTCGGATCTTACCCCCTTCGGGCTGCTGGTCGGGCTGAACGGGGTGATCCTGCTCGCCTACATCGTGGCCATTCCGGCCAATGAGATTGTGATTCCGACCGTGCTGATGCTCACGGTTCTCGCGACCAACGCGGTGGGTGTGGGAGCCGGAACCGGCGTGATGTTCGAGCTGGATTCCACTCAGGCGGTCGGTGATCTGCTCCGGGCCGGCGGCTGGACGGTCCTGACAGCCGTGAACCTGATGCTGTTCAGCCTGCTCCATAACCCGTGCTCCACCACCATCTATACCATTTACAAAGAGACCGGCAGCGCCAAGTGGACCACCGTCGCGACGCTGCTTCCCCTGGTCCTTGGTTTCGTGGTGACTTTCCTCGTTACCCAGGTGGCCGGCCTTCTGTAAGCAGTGAACGGTAAACGGTGAATGGTGAACAGTTTCGAAGGACTGGGCGGGGTGACCCTTCACTGTTGACCGTTCACTGTTGACCGTTCACCCGTAAACGGATCTCTTGCGCAAGCCCAGATGTCGAGTTACATATGAACACCTGTTCAGGTGTTCGGAGTTGAGCCAATGACAGTGATTCGCCCCCGTCTGGCGGGCGACGACCTCTGCGAGGTGAAGGTCACCGACCTCGAGAAGGTCCGCCGCACCAGAAACGAAATGAAGCCCGCCGAGGCGGTCCTCCTCCTGGCGGAGACCTTCCGCGCCCTGGGGGATCCCAACCGGCTCCGCCTGGTTCACGCCCTCTCCCGGGCCGAACTGTGTGTGTGCGATCTGGCGGCGGCGTTAGGGATGAGCCAGTCGGCGGTTTCCCATTCGCTGCGAGTGCTGCGCCAGCTGCGGTTGGTTCGCAGCCGCAAGGACGGCAAGACCATCTACTACCGGCTCGACGATGACCACATCGGCCGGCTTCTTGCCGATGGATTCGAGCATGTCGAAGAGCAGCTTTAGCGGTTCCGGCGTCGTGGCCAGCTCCGTTGCCCCGGTTCGGGAGTTCCGAGTGGCGGGGATGGACTGCGCCAGTTGCGCCGCCGCGATCGAACGGGCGGTGCGACCGCTGCCCGGCGTCCGGGGGGTGCAGGTGGACGTCATGGGGGGCACTGTGCGGGTCGGCCGGGAGGCGGGGTACGGCAACGCCGATCTCGCCTTGGCGATCCGCTCGGCGGGGTACTCGGTGCAGGAGCAGACCGTGGATGCCAGGGGGGTGGACCGGGGGCGCCTGATCGCTGCGGGAGCGTCCGGTCTCCTGCTGCTGGCAGGGCAGGTGATGGGCTGGACCAGTGTCGCCCTGTCACCCATTCCCGTTTTCCTGCTTTCAGTAGTGGCGGGTGCTTGGTACGTGGTTCCCAAGGGAATCCGTTCGGCTCGCGACGTCGCGCTCGACATCAATGTCTTGGTGACCATCGCCGCGGCAGGCGCGATGGTGCTGGGCCAGTGGGCCGAAGCCGCCGCCGTGATGTTCCTCTTTTCGGTCGCGGAGTTGCTCGAGAGCTTCGCCATGAGCCGGGCTCGTAAGGCCATCCAGGCCCTGGTGAAGCTGGCGCCTCGCGAGGCCGCCGTCCGTCGTGGGGGCACGGTGATCACCGTGCCCGTAGCCGATGTGCAGATCGGCGAAGTCGTCGTGGTGCGCCCCGGCGAACGGGTCGCCCTCGATGGGGTGGTCTCGGCTGGCGTTTCGGCGGTGGACCAATCGCCCATTACCGGAGAGTCGATACCGGTCGACAAGGAGGCCGGCAGCGAGGTGTTTGCCGGCTCGATCAACGGGTACGGCGCGCTGGACATCACGGTCACCAGTCACGCCGAGGACACCACTCTCGCGCGCATCCTGCACGCGGTGGAGGAGGCCCAGGCCTCGCGCGCACCCACCCAGTCTCTGGTCGATCGGTTTGCCCGGCGCTACACCCCGGCCGTGGTTGGCCTCGCCGCCCTCATCGCCGTCGTGCCGCCGCTGGTTGCCGCGGGCGAATGGGGGACATGGCTCTACCGAGCGCTGGCACTGCTCGTCATCGCCTGTCCCTGCGCCCTGGTCATTTCCACCCCGGTCACGATCGTGAGCGGTCTCACCGGTGCGGCCCGTGCCGGCGTCCTGATCAAAGGCGGGTCTCAGCTGGAGGCCGCCGGGCGGGTCACCACCGTGGCCTTCGATAAGACCGGTACCCTCACTGAGGGGCGGCCGGTGGTCACCGACGTGCTATCCGTGAACGGGCTCGGACCCCGTGAAATCCTCCGCCTGGCCGCCGCCGTCGAGCACCATTCGGAACACCCGGTCGCCCGCGCGATAGCCGCGGAAGCCCGGGCTCAGGGGATCCAACCGCCGGCTTCGAATGGTTTCACCGCGCTGCCCGGACGCGGAGCCTGGGCCGAGGTCGAGGGCCGCCGGCTCTTTGTGGGAAATCTTCGGATCTGTGCCGAGTTGGGGACTTGCCGGCAAGTGGTCCACGACGCCGTGGCCGACCTCGAGTCGCATGGGAAGAGCGCCATGCTCCTCACCGACGCGAGCGAGCCGCTCGGTGTGCTCGCCATTGCCGACCGGCCGCGGCCGGGGGCCCGCGAAAGCGTTGCCGCCCTGCGCAAGACCGGGGTGCGGCGAGTGCTGATGCTCACCGGCGATAACGCCGCTGTCGCGGCCAGTGTGGCCCACCAGATCGGTCTCGACGCTGACGTGCGGTCCGGTCTGCTGCCCGCGGACAAGCACGCCGCGGTGGCCCAGCTCCGGCAAGACGGGGAACGAGTGGCGGTGGTGGGCGACGGCGTCAACGACGCGCCCGCGCTGGCCGCCGCCGACCTGGGCGTAGCCATGGGTGGCGCCGGAACCCATGTGGCCCTGGAGACCGCGGACGTGGTCCTGATGGGCGACGACCTGAGTCAGGTGGCCGAGACCATCCGCCGCTCCCGCCGCACGGTCGGCATCGTCCGACAGAACATCGCCTTCGCCCTCGCCATCAAGGCGGTGTTTCTGGTGCTGGCGGTGCTGGGCCAGGCCACTCTGTGGATGGCGGTGGCGGCTGATATGGGGGCTTCCCTGGCCGTCATTACGAACGGCCTGCGCGCGATGCACCTTCCCAAGTCATTGTAAATGAACAAATTGCCTAACTGTCGGTCTAATGTCGTGACAGTGACTTAGGTAGCACTAATATTGAATTATCGATCATAGACACTAAGATTTGAGCCATGACTTCAAAACCGCTGGTGAGGACCTCACGGCCCTTCGGCCGGGCGACACGGCTGACACTCCTGTCCTGCTGGCTCGCCCTTGGCTGCGATGCCCTACTGACCAACCTGCCTGAGGATCAGAACGTCCTCGCCGGCCCGATTGATGGGCTTTCGGGCCCCCAACTGACTCAGCACGTCAGGGGCGATGAGGAGTTCGGCCGAACCTTCGCCGTGGGTGACGGGCTGGGCCCGATCTTCATTGCCGCCGCCTGCGAACGGTGCCACCCGGGCGACGGCAAGGGACACCCGGTCTTTTCCCTCACCCGGTTCGGCCGGGCCACCGCCCTGGGATTCGATCCGATGCGGGGCATGGGCGGGCCCCAGTTACAGCATCGCGCCATTCCCCGCTATACGGCTGAGGTCGTGCCGGGAGAGGCCACCGGGGTCGCCCGATTGCTGGCGCCAGCCGTCACCGGGCTGGGGTACCTCGAGGCGGTTTCGGACCAGACCCTCCTCGATCTGGAAGATCCGGAGGACTTGGATGGGGACGGTGTCTCGGGCCGGGTGCAGTTGGTGGACGAGTCGGATGTCGTGATCGAGATCGACCGGCTGGAGGCGGTTCTGGACGGAGCGACTTCCGCCCGCCAGCGCATCGCCAACCAATACGTGGGGCGTTTCGGCCGAAAGGCGGCCGCCATCTCGCTGCTGCATCAAACCGTGACCGCCTACCAGCAGGACATGGGCCTCTCCACCGACATTCTGCCCTTTGACCCGGTCAACCTGCAGGTGGGCGGGTTCACTGGTGACGATGTACCCGAACCCGAGGTGCCATCGAGCACAGTGCAGGCGGTGGTTTTCTATCTGAGAACGCTGCGGACGCCGCCTCGCCGCGGTCCCGAGGCGGCCGATGTGGTTGCTGGTGAGGGGCTTTTCTCCAGTGTAGGATGCGCCAAGTGCCATCTGCCGACCCTGCGCACCGGTCCGTCCTCGCTCGCCGCCTTGAGCAACCTGGAGTTCCACCCCTACACCGATCTGTTGCTGCATGACATGGGGCCGGAGCTCGATGACGGCTACACCGAAGGGCGGGCCTTCACGTCCGAGTGGCGCACTACGCCGCTCTGGGGTCTGGGTCTGGCCGATCGGTCGCAGGGAGGCGAGGCGTTTTACCTGCACGACGGCCGGGCCCGGACCCTGCGCCAGGCCATCGAGCTGCACGGCGGCGAAGGGGCCGGCAGCCGGACCGCTTTCCGGGCCCTCTCGCCCTCACAGCAGGAGCAGCTGTTGGCCTTCCTGAGGTCACTGTGAACCGGCGCCGCTTCCTGGGACAGCTCGAAGCCGCCTCCGCCGCGGCGGTGGCCGGCTCGCTGGGTCTTCAGCTCACCGGATGCATCCCATTCCCTTATGTGAATGCCACTCTGATCGGGAATCAGCTGGCCGTTCGGCGCGACGATTTCGGGAGTGACCGCTTCGTCCTGGTGGACACACCGGCTCAACCACTGCCCTTGTACGTGTATCGCCACGATGACGGGTCCTACACCGCGGTCTCGACGCGGTGCATGCACCTCGGCTGTCAGGTGGAGCCGGTGGCGGGCCATCTGGTTTGTCCCTGCCATGGCAGCGAATACACCAATGATGGCGCGATACTCAAGGGACCCACACCGCTGCCCCTGCGCCGCTTCTCGACCCGGGTCGATGGTGAGCGGCTGTTGATCGAATTGGCCCCGGTGGAACAGTGAGGGCGCCGCTGCTGGCGGCCCTGGTCCTGGTGCCGGCGCTCGTGCATGCCCAGGACACGACCCTGGTCCAAGGGAGCATCTATCGCCGTCCCTTCATCGCAGCGATAGGACGCACGGCCGTCGGCGGATACCTCGAGGCCAACGTGGCCTGGTCCCGCACCGAAGGCATCAATGAAGGCCCATCCTTCGAGGTTCGCCGCTTCAACATCTTCCTGTTTTCCTCCGCCGGCCGCCGGCTCCGGTTCACCTCGGAGCTCGAGTTCGAGCATGGGACCGAAGAGATAGCGCTCGAGACCGCGCTGCTCGATTTCATGGTGACCCCTTCACTGGTGATTCGAGGCGGCGTGCTGCTGCCGCCGATCGGCGCCTTCAACGTCAACCACGACGGCCCCCGCTACGAGTTCGTCGACCGGCCGTTCGTCTCCACCGAGATCATTCCGGCCACGCTCTCCGAAGTCGGATTCGGGGTGCACGGCCGACTGGCCCCGCGCGGCCTCTCGGTCTCCTACGACCTGTACCTGACCAACGGTCTGGGAGAAGGCGTGATTCTCAATCCGGCGGGACGCACCCATCTGCCGAGCGGCAAGGGGGAATCGCTCTTCGCCGAGGATGAGAACGGATCGCCCGCCGTTTCGGGCCGCATCGGCCTCCGATCGTCCCGGCTGGGGGAGATCGGCCTTTCACACTACCGGGGCGTCTACAATCGCTGGCGGGTCGAGGGGCAGCGGATCGATGAGCCCCGCTGGCTGTCGTTGACGGCGCTCGATGTGGAAACCACGGTCGGCCCGGTCACCCTGCGAGGCGAGACCGCTCTCGCCGCGCTGGATATCGCCCCGGAGTTGAGGGAGGTGCTGGCCGATCGGCAGTGGGGAGCCTACCTCGATGCGGTTATGCCCGTCATCCATCCCCGGATTCGGGGCCTGGAGTCACCCGTGGTCCTGCTGGGCCTGCGGATCGAGCGGGTGGACTTCAACCTGGGCCGGTTTGCCTCAACCGGTCAGCCGCGGCGTGACGACGTCGCCGCCGCGACGCTCGGCCTGTCGTTCCGTCCGGTGGCCGGCACGGTTTTTCGCGCTAATTACCGGCTGGCCAGCAGTCGCGACCTGCTGGGCAACCCGGCCGAGCGGACCGCGGCTATCCTCTTCGGTCTCGCGACATACTTTTAGGTTGTGAACGCCGCCGCACAGCAACAACCCCTGACCCGCTCGGTCGAGGACTACCTTAAAGCGATCTATCACCTGTCGCTTGACGGACAGCCGGCCAGCACCAGCGCCATCGCCCAGTCCCTCGACCTGGCTCCTCCGTCGGTGAGCGGGATGATCCGGCGCTTGTCCGAGCTGGGTTTGCTCGAGCACGTGCCCTATCGGGGAGTGGCCCTGACCGATGAAGGTCGCCGGGCCGCACTCCGCATGGTGCGCCGCCACCGGATCATCGAGGCCTACCTGGTGGCGCTGCTGGGCTACACCTGGGACAGCGTGCACGAAGAGGCGGAACGGCTGGAGCACGCGGTCTCGGAGTCGCTGATCGAACGCATGGCGGAGGCCTTGGGGAATCCGCAGTTCGATCCCCATGGCGACCCGATTCCCGACGCTCAAGGCCATGTAGAGGAGCCGCGCTACGTCCCGCTCAGTGAGGTAGCGGAGGGGGAGACCGCCGAGATTCACCGGGTCGATACCAGTCATGCCGAGCGACTGCGGTATCTGAGCGACATGGGGCTGACTCCCGGAACCGCGATCAGAGTGATGGCCCGGCAACCGTTCGACGGGCCCTTGACGATCGAGCGTGGCGGCCGGTCGCAGATCATCGGCCACGAGCTGGCTCGACTGCTCCTCTGCCTTCGCCCATCTACCCGTGCATAGCGACTCCAGCGATACTCGCGCGCTGGGGCGCGAGCTGACTGACAAATTTGCGGAGGGTTGGACTAAGGCCAGGTTGGACACGCTCTGTTCGGTCTTTGCGGACGATGCCGTCTTCATCGAGACCCCGTTTTCCCAGCCGCTCCAGGGGCTCGCCGCCATCAGGCGCTGGTGGGCCGATGTTCCCTATCACCAGTCGGAAATCAATTGCAGTACCGGCGAGATCTATTCAGCGGGACCGTGGTTCTCGACCGAATTCAACGTGAAGTTCCGGCGTCGCCGAACCGGCGAATGGGTCGAAGCCCGCGGAGCGATATTCTGCGAGACTGCTGGCGGAAAAATCACCGAAATGCGAATGTACTGGCATCGGTGGAGCGGGGGCCGGGAGGTCTGAATCCCCTGTCCGATCGGAGGACATCTGTCACTCGGAGCGGACGGAAACGATTCAGGATCTGCACACCCAACATCTTGTTTCACCACTACTTAGGGCTGACCGCCGCGTGGCATGATTCTGGATCTTCGGTGGTTGCCCGGAGGTGGCCCATGATGATCACTCTGCTTCTCGCTGCCCTTTCGGCGCTCGAGCCCGCGTCGGCCGCTGGTTCGCCCGGTGCGGCCGACCCTGTCAGGCTCTGGATCAACAGCAACCGTTCGTTCAAGCCGGGGGAACCGGTGAAGGTCCAGGTGGAGACCGAGCGCTC
>DASWKS010000652.1:0-4412 GCA_036396495.1 Gemmatimonadales bacterium | reverse complement strand
AGCGCCTCCGCCTGCACCTCGGGCGCGGCGTTGACCACACCGAGGAGCGAAGGCGCCAGCACCCAGCCGACCGGGGCCAGCACGCCGAAGCACATGAAGGCGGCGGCCAGGAACGACTGGTATACGGTGCGGTTGACCTTCCCGGCGTCGCCGGCCCCCGCGAAGCGCGCCACCAGGACGCCCATCCCGCTGAAGAGCGAGCTGATGAAGACCATCACCACCAGGAAGATCTGCCAGGCGACGCCGATGCCCGCGTTGCCGGTATAGCCGACAAAATGACCCACCATGGCGTGATCGATGATGCCCTGGAGTCCGCCGATCACGTTCTGCAGCATGGTGGGCCAGGCGAGCTTCCAGACCGCTTTCGGAATCGGCCCTTCGACGATGGATCGATCGAAGCGGGCCGCGGATTTGGGTGGGGGGGCAGCGGGGGGAGCGGAAGCCACGGACAAGAGTATAAGGGGGTGGCGGGGGCGGCCGCTCTTGACACTTCTGTTACGAGAGTGTAAACGATTACATACGCCCGCCGCTGCCACGGCGACCCCGTTTTTGCTGGAAATCACGCGTCTGATTGGAGGTACGGTGCCCGCCGTTCCTCAGGTCCGCGTAGTCACGATCAAGGACGTGGCCCGGTCGGCCCGGGTCTCCGTGGCCACGGTCTCCCGGGTCTTCAACTCCAGCAATCTGGTCAATGGAGAGACCCTGACCCGGGTGCAGGACGCGGCCCGGCGCATGGGGTACGTGCCGCACGTCGGGGCCCGGAACCTGGTGACTCGGCGGACCCATACCATCGGGGTCCTGCTGCCCGATCTCTACGGCGAGTTCTTTTCCGAAATTATCCGAGGCATCGACCAGACCGCGCACCGGCGAGGGTACCATCTGCTGGTGTCGAGCGCGCGCGAGGCCGGGGAGCCGTTCGAGGCCGCGCTGAGCGCCATGCGGGGCCGGGTGGACGGGCTGATCCTGATGTCGCCTTATCTCGACAGCGAGACCTTCCGCCGGACCCTGACCCACGGCTACCCGGTGGTCCTCCTCAGCTGTGCGCCCGGCGTGACCAGCTGCGACAGCCTCTCCATCGCGAACTACGAAGGCGCCCGAGCCATCACCCGGCACCTGGCGGCGCAGGGGCATCGCCGGATCGCGATGATCCTGGGTGCGGCGGGGAACTACGATGCGGCCGAGCGGCTGCGGGGTTATCAGGCGGCGGTGGCGGAGGAGGCCCTGGCGGGCGACGCCGAGCTGTTGATCCCGGGCGATTTCAGCGAAGCCTCGGGCCATGCGGCGGCGGAGCGGATCCTGTCGCTGGCCGGCCGGCCCACCGCGGTGTTCGCGGCCAACGACTGCATGGCCATCGGGGCGCTGAGCAGGTTCCGGGAAGCCGGGCTCCGGGTGCCCGAAGACATCGCCATCGCCGGCTTCGACGACATCCCCATGGCACGATACGTCCATCCCGCGCTCACCTCGGTGAGCGTCGACATCAGTGTGCTGGGCGAACGGGCGACGGCACGATTGCTGGACGCGCTGCACCAGCCCGCCCCGCGCGAGCCGGTTCATGAAACGTTGCCCACCACACTCGTCGTGCGTCGCTCGTGCGGAGCGCAGCGCACATGACTCCGGTCCCGGGCCGGATCCCGCGCTCCGCCACGTACCTCACCCGGAGGGAAGCCGTATGATCACCCGACTCCTCGTTCGAAGCCTGAGCGCCCTGCTGCTGGCGGGACTGGTGTTTCTCCTGGCGAAACCCGTGGCCGGTCAAACGACCACCGGAACCATCCGGGGCTATGTCACCAACGCGGCCGGCAACCCGCTGCCCGGCGTGGAGATCGTGGCCCGCAACGCCGAAACCGGCGTGCAGCGGAGCACGACCTCGAAAGCCGACGGGGGCTACCTGTTCCCGGGACTGACCCCCGGGGTCTACGACATCACCGCCCGCCAGATCGGACGGTCTCCTGATGTCCGCCGGGTCCAGGTGCAGATCGGTGCCACCCTGCTGGCGGACTTCCGCCTGGAGGAGCGAGCGGTTCAGCTGGCCGAACTCGAAGTTGTCGAGCGGGTGCGTCCCACCGTCGAAACCCGGACGTCCGAGGTTGCCACCAACGTCACCCAGCAGCAGATCAACAACCTCCCCAGCAGCGACCGCAACTTTCTGGACCTCGCCGTGCTGGCGCCGGGTGCCGTGATCCTGGGGAACCGAATCAACGACACCCGAAAGACGGTGGCCTTTGGGGCCCAGGGCGCGGAACAGATCAACGTCTTCATCGACGGGGCGAGCTACAAGAACGACATCCTCAAGGGCGGCGTGGCCGGCCAGGACGCCAGCCGCGGCAATCCGTTCCCCCGCAATGCGGTGCGGGAGTTCCGCGTGATCACGCAGAACTACAAGGCGGAATACCAGAAAGCGTCGAGTGGGATCATTACCGCCACAACCCACTCAGGCAGCAATGAGTGGGAAGGGCATGCCTTCTTCTCCTATATCGACAAGGGCCTCTTCGCGCTCGATAGCTTCCAGTTGGCCGATAAAGCCGCCCCGGGCTCGACCTTCCAGGAGCCGGATCTGTCACGCTACCTGGCGGGCTTCAGCATCGGCGGGCCCATCACCCGGGACAAGCTCCACTTCTTCGCCTCGTACGAGGGGAACTACCAGGACCGCAGCAGCCGGGTCAATATCGTTCCGCCGCCCGGCACGCCGGCGCTCGATACCGTGAACTTCGCCCAGTACAACGGCGCCTTCGAATCTCCCTTCCGGCAGACCCTGGTCTTCGGCAAACTGAGCTATGCCGCGAGCAACAGCTCGTCGCTGGAGCTGAGCCTGAACGTCCGGGAGGAAAACGACGTCCGGGACTTCGGCGGCAACACCGCGTTCCAGTCCGCCACCCGGTTCAACAACAACGTCACCACCGGCCTGCTCAAGTACAACGTCTTCAAGAGTGCCTGGCTCAACGAGGCCTCCGCCAGTTATCAGCGTTACCACTACAACCCGGTGCCGAACGACCCGGGGACCATCAACCGGTTTTTCGGGTTCGGCTGCTGCGCCCAGATCGGCAGCAACGTATCGGTCCAGGACTTCCGCCAGGCCCGTCTCTCGCTCCGGGACGACCTCACCTACACCGGGTTCGAGGCCGCCGGATCCCACGTGTTGAAAGGCGGACTGTACGTCGACTTTTCGAAGTACGACATCGAGAAACGGAACAGCGAGAACCCGCGGTTCGTGTTCGAGCCGTGGTTCAACAACTTCAGCATTCCGGAGCACGTGGAGTTTCAGTCGGGCGACCCCTTGTTCAAGACTAACAACACTCAGATCGGCGCCTACATCCAGGATGACTGGTCTCCCACCCCGCGGCTGACCCTCAACCTGGGTATCCGCTGGGACTACGAAAGCGGCATGCTCAACTACGACTACGTGACGCCGCAGGCCGTGGTCGACTCGCTCACCAAGTATCAGGACCGGCTGGTGGGGGTCCCGCTGGATCCCGACCGCTATTTTACGGACGGAACCGACCGGTCCCGCTTCTTGGGAGCGTTCCAGCCCCGACTGGGCTTCTCCTATCAGCTGGACCGGAACGGTCGGACCACGCTGTTTGGCGGGTGGGGCCTCTTCTACGACCGGACCTTGTTCGACCAGGCGATCGAGGAAAAGTTCGCCCTCCAGCATCCCAGCTTCAGGATCGGGTTCCGTCCCGTCGGGAGCACCGAGGCGGGTCGGATCGATTGGGATCCCACCTACATGCAGGGGACCCCGGAGCAGGTGGTCAGCCGCCTGCTGTCGAGCGCCACCTCGGGCGCGCCCGAGGTGAAGTTGCTGCCGAACGATCTGCGGCCGCCCAAGTCCCACCAGTTCAGCGCGGGGGTTCGTCAGCTGGTGGGTGATTTCGCGGTCTCGGCCGCGTACACCGGCGTGCGGAGCAGCAACGTGTTCACCTTCTACTGGTCCGATGCCAATTTCGTCTGCCCCGATCGCAGCTTCGGCGTCGCCGGCTGCTTCGTGGACAATGTCATCCCCGGTTTCAGCACCATCCTGCTGGCGGACAACGCGGGCAAGACCTGGTATGACGCCCTGCAGCTGCAGATCGACCGCCCGCTAGAGTACACCGGGGAGATCGGCTGGGGGTTCGGACTGGCCTATTCGTTCGCCAACCGCCAGACCGAAGGCTTCAACGATGACTTCAGTTTCCCCAACCCGGCCGACTACCCCAAGGAAGAGCGCAACGACGAGGAGCACCGGGTCGTGGCCAACTTCATCACGGATTTCCCGGTCCTGTGGGGACTCCAGTTCAGCGGGCTGTTCACCTGGGGCACCGGCGTGCAGCTGAACGTCGGTGACCGGTTCGGCGGAACCAGCAATCCGCTGCAGGTGGCGGCCTTCGATACGCCCAAGTTCACCAATCTGGATCTGCGGCTGCGGGCACCGTTCC
>DASWKS010000651.1:0-4811 GCA_036396495.1 Gemmatimonadales bacterium | reverse complement strand
GGGCCTAAATTGGCCCCACCAACGGGGGTAGATCGTCTCCTTCCGCTGTACCGACCGAGACCACCATGGAACCATCATCCAAGGACGTAATCGAGCTGTACGGCGGCGCCGTTCGAACCTCCGGGACTGGAGTGGAGATCCTCGACCCGGGCGCCCTGCGATCCCCAGCCACCGACCGGCTGGTCGGGGTGGCGGTTTTCGGTCAGCCAGCGGAAATGGAAGCCGCACGCTGGCTGCTGTGGGAACTAGGCCAGGCTACCGGAGCTCGGCCCGCCTCGATCCATGAGCTGTACCTGGCGCGGGGGCGGGGCGAGTGTGCCGGCTTCACCGTTCCCGCGATCAACGTCAGGATGCTGGCCTACGACACGGCCAGGGCAGTGTTTCGGGCCGCCAGGGCCCGGCAGGCCGGAGCCATCCTGCTGGAGATCGCCCGGTCCGAAATCGCCTACACCGACCAGCGGCCGTCCGAATATGTGGCCGTCATGCTGGCCGCGGCGCTCAGGGAGGGGTGGGAGCTTCCGGTCTTCATCCAGGGTGATCATTGCCAGGTGAACGTCAAGAAGTACCAAACAAACCCCGAAGAAGAGGTCGGGGAGGTCAAGAAGTTGATCGCCGAGGAGGTCGCGGCCGGCTTCTACAACATCGACGTCGACAGCTCGACCCTGGTGGACCTGTCCCAGCCGACTCTGGACGCACAGCAGCGGATCAACTACCAGCGGGCCGCTGAAATCACCGCCTTCATCCGGGAGCTGGAGCCTCCCGAGGTGACGGTGTCGGTGGGGGCGGAGATCGGCGAGGTGGGTCACAAGAACAGCACCGTGGAGGAGCTGCACGCCTTCATGCAGGGCTACAACCGGACCCTGGCTTCACTGGGCAACTATGCGGGAATCAGCAAGATCTCGGTCCAGACGGGCACGTCCCACGGCGGCGTGGTGCGGCCGGACGGGACCATTGCCGACGTCAAGCTGGACATCAACGCCCTGGAGGCGCTGTCCCAGGCCGCCCGGGAGTACGGCCTTGGGGGGGCGGTCCAGCACGGTGCCAGCACCCTGCCGGCCGATGCCTTCGGGAATTTCACCCGGGTGGAGGCCGTAGAGATTCACCTGGCCACCAACTTCCAGAACCTGGTTTACGACCACCCCAGGCTCCCCGGCGACCTCCGGGCCCGGATCTATGCCTGGCTGGACGCCAACGCCCAGTCGGAGAAGAAACCGGACGACACGCCGGAACAGTTTTACTATAAAGCACGGAAACGGGCCATCGGTCCGTTCAAGCGGGAGCTGTGGGAGCTGCCGGAGGATGTCCGGGCCGCGATCTCGGCCGATCTGGAACAGACTTTCGGCTTTCTGTTCGACCAGTTGGGTGTTCGGGGTACCGCGGCGCTGGTGCGGGAGCATGTGACCGCACCGGTCCAGCACCACATCATGCTGGCAAAGGTGGGCGCGGCGGCAGACGATCCGGACGCCGGAGAGTGAGGGGACCATGCGGAGGCAGGACGGACGCGACGTGATCGTGCTGGAGGATGAAGGCTCCTCCAGTATCGGCTGGTTCATACTGGGCGCCGCCGTCGGCGCGGGAGTGGCCCTGCTCCTGGCCCCGGCCAGCGGCGAGGATACCCGCCGACGCATCTCGCGAGGTGCTCGGCGAATCAAGGACACGGCGGTCGACGCGCTGGAAGAACTGCGCGACGACTGGGACGACATCAAGGATCGAGCCTCCGAGACGGTCGACCAGGTCAAGGCGACCGCCCGTGGCGTGGCCGAGGATGTGGAGGAGGGCGCCAAGGCCGTCGCGGCGTCGGCCGCGCGGCCGAGGGGCACCACGGCCGCCCGGGAGGAGCTGGAGCGGCGCCTGGCTGACGCCCGGGCCCGACGGCGTCAGCCGGAGGATCAGGAGCCGGTCGCCTGAGTTCGGACCGCACCCACGGCTGGCATCGGACGCTGTGGGGCTTCGTTCGACGGACCCTGGAGGCGGCGGACGAGAATCATGTTCCTTTCCTGGCCAGCGCGATCACCTTCGACACGCTGCTGGCCGCCATCCCGTTCATTCTGCTGCTGCTGGCCGGCCTCGGCTGGCTGGCGCAGCTGACCGCCAACGGGGCATCGCCCGACCCGACCCGTTTGTTCGAGCAGTTTCTTCCCCCGCACCAGAGGGGTCCGGGGGACCCTTTTGCAGCGGGCGAGCAGCTGCTGGGGCGGATTGCCGAGTTCGGCCAGCGGGTGACCCTGGTGGCGGTCCCCGCCTTCCTCTGGTTTGCCACCCGCACCTTCGCCAGCATCCGGACCGCCCTCAACGACATCTACGACGTCTCGCTGCGGCCCGCGCCCAGACGGCACTTTCTGCTGGGGTTTCTCTACGGCAAATTGCGCGACCTGTCGATGGTGGTCATGACCCTGCTGCTGTTTCTGACCAGTACCGCCATCTCCACCGGTCTGGCCCTGGCCCAGGCGTGGGGTGAGGGGCGGCTGCCCTCGTTCTCGTTCTGGCTGGGGAACGTTGGGAACATCCTGGGCCAGGCGGTGGCGTTCGGCTTCATCGTGCTGCTGTTCTTCGGGCTCTACCGGTTCGCCTCCCCCCGCAAGATCCGCTGGAGTGCCGCTTTGCTGGCCTCGGTCTTTGCCGCGGTCGCCTTCGAAGCCGCCCGCCGGATCTTCGCGTTCTATGTGCTGAACGTGGTCACCTCGACCCGCACCTCGAACGATGCCCAGCTGGGCGCGATCATTCTCTGCGTCATCTGGGTCTACTACTCGGCCCTGGTATTTCTGCTGGGTGGAGTGGTGGCGGAGACCTGGGAAATGAGGCGGCTGCTGCGAAGGCATAGGGTGGCTCTAAACTGACGGTTCCAGGTGCCGGGTTCCGGGTTCCGGGTGCGGTGCTGGGTGCGGTGCTCGGTGCCTGGTGCCAGGTGGGAAACAGAGTCCGGCTCTTGGCACGGAACGAGGCCCGGGTATTATCCTGCCGCCGCCTCCGGCCAGGACGGCACCGCACGGGGCACGGCACCTGGCACAGCACTTTGCACCACACCTGGCACCCGGCACATAGCACCGCACCCAGCACAGCACCAGGCACCTGGAACCCGGAACCCGGAACCCGAATGCTCCTCCCTCTCGCCCTCCTGGCCGTTCTCGTCGCTCTCCCGCTAGAGGCCCAAGCCCGTTTCGACTGGTACAGCCGCGGTCCCTATCGACCCGCTGTTCCGCGGCCCGACTCCCTGCTGGGCCACGAGCCGGGTGCCCGCCACACCATGTACCACGAACAGCAGGGGGTCTTTGACCGGCTGTTGGCGACCGGGGCGGAGCGGGTCCGGTCGGAAGTCATCGGGAGGACCGCTGAGGGAAAGGCGATGCGGATTCTGATCATCTCGGCGCCGGAGAACCTGGCCCGGCTGGATCAGATCCGGACCGATCTGGCGGCGCTGGCCGATCCTCGCCGCACCTCGCCGGCTCAGGCCGCTCAGATCGCGCAACGCTCGCCCGCGGTGGCGGTCCTCTCCCACTCGATTCACGGCAACGAGCCGGCCGGTTTCGAGGCCTCGATGCAGACCGCGTATCAGCTGCTGGCCTCGGATGAGCCCGCCACGCTTGAGATCCTGCGGAACGTCGTCACCATCATCAATCCCTCCCAGAATCCCGACGGCCACGAGCGCTTCGCGGCCTGGAACAACTCGGTCACCGTGCCGAGCGATGAACCGGGCGCGTTGGAACAGCAGGAGCCGTGGAGTGTGCAGGGGCGATTCAATCACTACCGCTTCGACATGAATCGCGACTTCCTGGCCCAGTCGCAGCTGGAGACCCGGGCGCTGCTGGGGGTGATGCTGAAGTACCGTCCCCAGCTGGTGGTGGACCTGCACAGCACTACCAGCCAGTTCTTTTTTCCGCCCACGGCCCAACCCATGAACCTCAACCTGGGCCCCTGGCAGTCCAAATGGGAAGAGCGATTCGGACGCGGCAACGGCGCGGCCTTCGACCGTTATGGATGGCAGTACTACGTGCGCGACATCTTCGACTACTTCTACCCCGGCTACGTCGATATGTGGCCCTCGCTGAGCGGCGCCACCGGGATGACGTTCGAGACCGACGGCGGTCCGGAGCTCAGACTCCGCAAGGAAGACGGGTCGGTCACCAGCTTCGCCGACGGCATCGCGCACCACTACGTGGCATCGCTGGCGACGTTAGGCGTGCTGGCCGCGGGGCGGGAAGAGCGGCTCAAGGACTACTACGACTTCCACGCCACCGGCATGGCGGAGGCGCGCGCCCGCCCCTTCAAGCGGGTGGTGATCTCACCCGACAACGATCCGGCCCGGGTCCACCGCCTGGTCGATATCCTGACCCGATCCGGGATCGAGGTGCAGCGCAGCGCGGCCCCGTATGCCGCCCCGATGGCCCACGAATACCAGGGCGGTCCGGCCGGCCGCAAGAGCTTTCCGGCGGGCAGCTACCTGATCGATCTGGCGCAGCCGGAGGCTCGGCTCGCCACCGTGCTGCTCGAGCCGCGCGCGATCGTCGATTCCGGTTTCGTGCGCAAGCAGCTCGACCGGTTCGAGCGCAACCGCCGCCGGGGGGAGGCATCCACCCGCGAGTTCTACGAATTCTACGACGTGACCGCGTGGTCCTTGCCGCTCACTTTGGGCCTGGATGCCGCCTGGACCGAGGACCTGACCGCCGTGGCCGGTGAGCTGGTCGCGGCCGGCAGCCCGATGGCCCCGGGCCGGGTCACGGGGCGGGCCCAGAGCGCGTATGCCTTTCCCGCTGGGCGCGAAGCCAGTACCCGGCTGGCGCTGCACCTGCTTCGGGAAGGTTTTCGGGTCGGCG
>DASWKS010000650.1:0-1571 GCA_036396495.1 Gemmatimonadales bacterium | reverse complement strand
GGCCAACCCGCCCCCCCAGGGATTCCAGACGGTGATTCCGCCGACTGACATCCCCAAGGAAATCCCGCCGGTCAACCTGAACGAGAAGTTCAACGCGGCCGACTTCAGCGGGAAAGGCGTCGAGGGCGGAGTCGCCGCGGGTATCGTGGGCGGCACCGGCCCGGTCGACACCCAGGCGGAGACCTACCTCGAGGCCGAGGTCGACGATCCGGTGCAGCAGATCAACATTCCGCGGCCCCGATACCCGCCCGTGATGCAGCAGGCCGGTATCACCGGTAGCGTCGATGTGCAATACGTCGTCGACACGACCGGACACGCCGAGTCGGGCTCCTGGAAAGTGCTCAAGAGCACCAACAAGGCGTTTGAAGAGCCGGCCCGCGAGGCCATCATGAAGGGTGTGTTCAAGCCGGCCCGGATCCGCGGGAAAGCGGTCCGGCAGCTGGTGCAGCAGAAGATTTCGTTCAACATCTCGCAGTGAACCAGGGTCGAGCCAAGAGTCCCGGAACCCGGAACATAGGAGAGAGGTAACCAAATGGGTGTTGACATCATGGCCTTGTGGGGCCACGCCGGACCGTTTGCGCGGGGCGTCGTGTTCGTCATGCTCTTCATGTCGCTCATGAGCTTTACGGTGGCCATCAAGAAGCTGGTCTACTTCTACAAGAGCACCAGCGCCACCCGGAAGTTCGCGCCGCAGTTCAGCCGGGCCATCCAGGAAGAGCAGCTCGACCAGGCCATTTCGCTGGCCGAGAAGAACAAGTCGTCTCACGTCGCCCGGGTCCTGGGTGGTGCGCTGGGTGAGGTGAAGCCGCTGCTGCGGGACCGGGCCACCATTACCGCGGCGGACATCAACTCGGCCGAGCGGGCCATCGAGCGCCAGATGCTGCTCGAGTTGACCGACTTCAAACGCGGTCTGGGCATCATGGCGACGGTGGGTTCCACCGCGCCCTTCGTGGGTCTGCTGGGCACCTGCATGGGTATCGTGGCGTCGTTCGAGGCCATGTCGTCCCAGGGCGCGTCGGGCGGCCTGGCCGGCATCGCGGGCGGTATCGCCGAGGCGCTGATCACCACGGCGCTCGGTCTGCTGGTAGCCATCCCGGCGGTGTGGTTCTACAACTACTTCACCACCAAGATCGAATACCTGACGGCCGAGATGACCCACAGCTCCAAAGAGCTGATCGACTACCTGATCAAGAGCGTCGGCTCCGAGTTCGGCCGGTCGATCTTCACCAAGGAGTTCCAGGCCCAGAAGGCGGTGAGCGGCAGTGGCCACATCAGTTAACCTCGCGGGGCAGACGCAGGTTAAGTCCGAGCCGAACGTCATCCCGATGATCGACGTCATGCTGGTGTTGCTGATCATTTTCATGATCGTGACACCGCTGATCGCCTCGGGATTCAAGGCCACCATGCCCCAGGGCAAGAACTTGACTCCCGACGGGGAGGACGATGGCGAGGTGGTGCTGGGTGTGGACGAGTCGGGGCGGTACTTCCTCAACGGAGCGCCGATTCCGACCGAGACGCTCGAGGACCAGCTCAAGAGCATCTACGCCGCCCGCCCCGAGAACAAAGTTCTG
>DASWKS010000649.1:0-5423 GCA_036396495.1 Gemmatimonadales bacterium | reverse complement strand
GACGGTGGCGGTTGCCCCACCGCACGCGGTGGCAACGAGCAGAACGGCGGTGATCGGTCGCATGGCTGGTCCCCGGATTTAGGAATGCGATATTGGATACAATATCACCGGCCTTGACACCCCACCAGCCGAGCCCATGCTTCACCCCGCTTCCATGAGACGGTTTCGCCTCGTTATCGCGCTGGTCCTGCTGCTGGCCCTCGGGTTCGTGGGCGCCCGGCCGCTCGGCCCGCTGCCCGCCCTGGGCGATTTCCTCGACCCGGCCAATGGCGCCTGGGCCCTGCTGCGCGCCTCCCGGCTCCCGTCTTCCGTCTCCGGTCTCCCGGGCCTCTCCGCTCCCGTCGAGCTGCTGCTGGACGATCGCGGAGTCCCCCACATCTTTGCCTCCACCGAGGTCGACGCCTATCGGGCGCTGGGATGGATCGTCGCCCGCGATCGGCTCTTCCAGCTCGAGCTCACCAGTCGGGCCACCGCCGGAACCCTGGCCGAGCTGCTGGGCGCGCGTCTGCTCGAGGCGGACCGCGCCACCCGGGCGCTGGGATTGGCCCACGCGGCCGACCGGAAGTTCGCCCGGCTCGATTCAACCTCTCCCGGCCGGCGGGCCATCATGGCCTACGCCGACGGCGTGAATGCATGGATCGAAGGGATGGGTCCGGCCGATCTGCCGGTGGAGTACCGACTGCTGGGGAAACGTCCCCGGCGATGGAGGCCGGAGTACACGATGTATCTCTTCGCCAACATGGGACTCACGCTGGCGGGCGAGGACCCGGCCCAGCCCCGGCTCGCGGTGCAATCGCTGGTGGGGCAGGCGGCAGCCGAGGCGTTGGTGCCGTTGAACAGCCCGGTGCAGGAGCCGATCCAGCCTAACGGCGGAGCCGCGCCGCGCTTTGCCCTGGCGCCACTCCCGCCGCCCGGTGCTCCCGACTCGGAAGCCACCCTGGCCTTGTCGCTGCGGCGGGACCTGGCGCGCGGGTCTTCGGCAGAGCGGGATGAGGACGGCGCGGGGGTGCTGGGGAGCAACAACTGGGCGGTGGCGCCGTCGCGCACTCGCGATGGTCAGGCGCTGCTGGCGGGCGATCCCCATCTCCGCCTGACGCTGCCCTCCATCTGGTATGAGGCCCACCTGGTCGTTCCCGGCCGTCTCGATGTGGCGGGAGTGACCCTGCCCGGCAGTCCCGGCGTCACCATCGGCTTCAATCGCGAGGTCGCCTGGACGTTCACCAATACCGGCAGTGACGTTCTCGATCTGTATCGTGAGACGGTCGACCACCCCACCAGTCCCACCCGGTACCGGCTCGATGGCGCCTGGCGCCCCCTGGGGCTGTCGGTGGAGACCTACCATGACCCGGCCGGCCGGGTTCTGGCGGTGGACACGATTCGCTTCACCCACCGCGGGCCGATGCGGCAGGCGCAGGGCCATTGGCTCTCCATGCGCTGGACCGTGTTGGAAGTATCGCGCGAGATCGACGTCTTCGGTCGGGCGGTGGCGGCGAGCAGCGCCGAGGATTGGCTCGATGCCATGCGGGAGTATCTGGTGCCCACCCAGAATGGTCTGGTGGCAGACCGGCGGGGCACCATCGCCGTCCGTTCGTCGGGCTGGTACCCCCTCCGGCCCGGCGGGCGCGGCGATCTGATCTTCGACGGCAGCACCTCGGCCAGTGACTGGACCGGAAGACTGCCGGTGGAACAGTATCCGTTCTCGATCCGGCCCACCCAGGGCTTCCTCGCGTCCGCCAATCAGCAGCCGGTGGATCCCCAGGACAATCCCGCGTACCTGGGGGCCGACTGGCCCTCACCCTGGCGGGCCATTCGCATCAACACACTGCTGCGGGGCGAACCGCGCATGACTCCGGATGGCATGCGCCGGATGCACACCGATCCGGAGAGTGCGCGGGCTCAGGCGTTCCTGCCGTTCTTCCAGAGCGCAGGTGGCATACCGCAAGCCGCCGGTCAGTCCGACCCGAAACTCGACCGGGCCCTCTCGCTTCTGGCGCAGTGGGACGGCAGCTACCGCCCTGACAACGAGCGGGCCATCCTGTTCGAGCTGGCCATGCGGGAGCTGCCCACCCGACTCTGGGATGAGTTGATCCCGCCGGATAGCTCCGAGCCGTCCGGCCGTCCGGTCTATTCCACCTCACAGAGCTTGTACCTGGCCCTGGCCGATCCGGGGAGCGTATGGTGGGACGACCGTCGGACCGCCGACACGCTGGAGACCCGTCACGACATCCTGGCCCAGAGTCTGAAGGCAGCGTTCGACACCGCCCTGGCACGCTACGGCGAGCCCGATGGGGGAGGATGGGCCTGGGCCAAGGTGTGGCCCACCAACATCTGGCATCTGCTCCGACTGCCCTCGCTGTCGGCCACCGGTCTGGCGGTGCAGGGCGGCCCGGAGACCATCGCGCCCGCCGGCCGCAACGGCGAGCATGGTGCGAGCTGGCGCATGGTGGTGGAGCTGGGTACCCCAGTGCGGGCCTGGGGCACCTATCCCGGCGGCCAGTCCGGCAACCCCGCGAGCCTGCTCTATACCAATCGCATTCAACAATGGGTCCGCGGTGAGCTCGACTCGCTGCTGTTCCCCCGCAGTGCGGCGGAGCTTCCCGACCGTCGGGTCCGTTCCCGGGTGCGGTTGATGCCGGCGGGCGGGAAGTGACCCAGCGCTCCCGCCGGACCTTGTGGCTCGGGCTGAGTGCGGTGGCGATGGCCGCCGGTACCTTCTGGATCGGTTGGTGGAGCGTGCCGGTCCTGGCGCTGTTCATGGGCCTTCGCTGCCGGAGCGGCGATGCCGCCATCGCCGCGCTGCTCGCCTGGACCGGTCTGCTGGTCTGGAACGCCACCACGGGTCCGATCCTGCCCTATGCCGATCGGTTGGGAGGCATTTTCGGTCTGCCGGGGTGGGGTATGCTGCTTGCGACACCATTGTTCGCGGCGCTGCTGGGCTGGAGCGCGGCGACTCTCCCCCATTCTCTGAGACATGGAGGTACCTGATGCGCCGGCCCACCAGCCTGGCTCTGCTCTGGTTCGCCGTGACTGGATCGGCCGCGGCGCAAAACTTCGATACGGTCACCGTGCGGGTAGTTCCCATCAGTCAAGGCATCGCCATGCTGGTGGGTGCGGGTGGGAACCTCGCGGTCTCCTGGGGCAAGGATGCCACGTTCGTGGTGGACGATCAGTACGCGCCCCTGACGGAGAAGATCCGGGCGGCGATCGCGACGCTCACCGCCAACCCGGTGCGATTCGTCCTGAACACCCACTACCACGGCGATCATACCGGGGGGAATGAGAACCTGGGGAAGGCGGGCGCCCTCATCGTGGCCCACGACAAGGTGCGGGTCCGGATGAGCAGCGGGCAGATCAGCCGGGTCTTCAATCGTTCGGTACCGGCGTCCCCCACGGGAGCGCTGCCGGTGGTGACGTTCACCGAGACAGTGACCTTTCACCTGAACGGGGACGAGATCCAGGCCTTCCATGTGCCCCCCGGTCACACCGATGGCGACGCCGTAGTCTGGTTCAAGCGGTCGAACGTGATGCATATGGGAGATCTCTACTTCAAAGACCGCTATCCCTTCATCGACGTGGACAGCGGTGGCGACGTTGAAGGCGTGATCGGAGCGGCCGGCCGGGTTCTCGGCATGATCGACGACAACACCAAGGTGATTCCCGGCCACGGCGCCCTGTCCAACAAGGCGGAGCTCACCCGCTACCGGGACATGCTGGTGGTGGCACGCGACCGGGTGAAGAAGCTCATCGCGGAAGGGAAGACCCTGGACCAGATCACCGCCGCCAAGCCGCTGGCCGACTACGACACCACCTGGGGCACGGGCTTCATCAATCCCCAGATCTTTCTGCGACTGCTGTATGTCTCCTTGGGAGGTAAGTGAGACTGAGTGCTGAGGACTGAGGACTGAGCGGACGTGGAGACACTCCTTCTAGCCGGGTGCCTGCTCTGGGTTGTCGGTGTTTTTGTGGGCCAGCACCGGAATCGCAACTTCCTGATCGCTTACCTGCTGCTGGCGGGGATCACCGGGACCTGGCACGTCGGGGTGAACCAGTACCGGTGGCAACTGGTTCCGGCCTACCTGTTTCTGCTGGGCGCGTCACTGGTCGCCGCCATTCGGTTGGGCGGCGGTCCCCCTCGGCCCGGACCCCGGTGGCGGGCTTTCCTGGCGAGGACGCTGCTGATCCTCGCGCTGCTGATTGTGCTGGCCCTGCCGCTCTGGCTGTTCCCCGAGATCCGCTACGAGCGCCCTACCGGCCCCTACGGCGTCGGCACTCGGACCGAGGTCTGGGTGGACTCCAGCCGCGCCGAGACTTTCACACCGGCTCCCGACGACCGCCG
Organism: Gemmatimonadales bacterium; assembly: GCA_036396495.1. Classification (GTDB taxonomy): domain Bacteria; phylum Gemmatimonadota; class Gemmatimonadetes; order Gemmatimonadales; family GWC2-71-9; genus SZUA-320. Next base: position 1,087 of record DASWKS010000649.1, on the reverse strand, counting down.
GCGGCTGTTGGTGCAGATCTGGTATCCGGCGGATCCAGTTCCTGGTGCGGCCCGAGTCCGATCGCATCCTTCCCCCCGAGAGCTGGCCCGGGGGCTCGCCTCGGCTGCCCCCGGTATTCCAAGCTTTCTGTTCTCCAGTCTGGGGCGGGGACTCACCTGGGCCCGGGCCGAGGTCCCGGTCAGCGGCGCCCAGCGGACCTTCCCGCTGCTGCTCTTTTCCCACGGCTTCGGCGTGTCCCGGACCCAGTACGGATTCGCCATGGCCGAGCTGGCCAGTCACGGGTATGTGGTCGCCGGCATCGAACACAGCTATGCCGCCATCGGCACGGTCTTCCCCGACGGGGAGGTGGCGAACGTCAGGTTGGAGGACGCCAAGCTCCTGCAGAACGACTCCTCCGCCAACGCGATGGCGGCGGTCTGGGCCGGGGATGGCCGCTTTGTGCTGGAGCGGATGTTCGAGCTGGTTCGGCGCGACCCCAGACAGACCTTGACCGGCCGGATCGATACCACCCGTATCGGCTACTTCGGACATTCGTTTGGCGGAGCCGCCGCCGCTAATGTCATGGCGGCCGACCCCAGGGTGCTCGCGGGAGTCAATCTGGATGGGTATCTGGCCGGTTCGGCCTGGGTGAACGGTCTCGATCGTCCGTTTCTCCAGGTTCGCAGCGATTCACTCGACATCGAGGCGATGGCCGAGGAGACGCTCAAGCAGGTCGGGATGACGCGCCAGAGCCTGCGGGAGTTGCTCGAGGAGTGGAATCGGCGGACTGTTTCGGTAACCCGGGGCGGCGGTCACGAGCTGCACCTGAAGGGGTCCAGCCACCTGAACTACAGCGACCTGCCGCTCTGGTCCCCGGTCGTGAGCCGGGTCAGTCACCAGGCAGGGACGATCGATATCCGTCGCGCACACCGGATCGTGAACGAGATTGTGGCGGCCTGGTTCGACCGCCATCTCAAAGGGAATGGACCGACCTTGAATGAGCTTGCCGGACGGTACCCGGAGATCGAAATCCTGAGTCCTTAGATACTCAATACTCGGTACTCAGTACTCAGTACCCAGTACTGGTAGTTATCGTCGTCCTGTCGT
>DASWKS010000648.1:0-7181 GCA_036396495.1 Gemmatimonadales bacterium | reverse complement strand
CCACGCTCCAGGTCGTTGAAGTGAATATTGAGCTCGCGCCCGGTAGTGGGGCCGTCGGCCTTGGCCATGTACTGGCGCAGCACCTCGAGCGGTGTGGCCCCCTGCACCAGCATCGAGCCCAGGTTTCGGATCAGCGGCGAGAGGATGTCGCCTCGAGTCCGGTCCAGCGCATAGGCACTGCCGACCGCATCGGCTTCCTGGCCCAGCGACCGGAACAGACCGCCGATGACTTTGGTCTGGCGGTAGAGATTGACCAGCCGCTCTTCCAGCGACCGGGTGAGCCGCATGTAGAAGTAAAGCTCCAGCAACTGGTCTCGGTTGAGGCCGGCAGGAATCGAGGGGGCGGTGGCAGGCACGGTACCGGCCATGGAAGAAATTTAGCCGACCAGCGCGAAGACGAGCCCCGCGATGAGCGCGCTGACCGGAATGGTGAGGATCCAGGCCCACACGATCTGTCGCGCGACCCCCCACCGCACCGCTCCGGTACGCCGGCTGGTGCCGACTCCCACGATGGCGCCAGTGATGGTGTGGGTGGTGCTCACCGGCACTCCCAGGGCCGAGGCCAGCATGATCGTCGTTCCTCCCGCGGTTTCGGCGCAGAACCCGCCGAAGGGGGTGAGTTTGGTGATCCGGGTTCCCATGGTCTTGACGATGCGCCAGCCACCCGCGGCCGTCCCGCCGGCAATGGCGGCATGGGCCGCCAGCACCACCCACAGCGGCACGTGATCCCCGTTGGGAACATCGAACAGGCCCAACCAGCCGGTGGCCCCCGCAAAGAGCGAATGGGAGGCCACCAGCAGGCTCACGATGATCCCCATGGTCTTCTGGGCATCATTGGCGCCGTGGCTCAGGGAATACAGGGCCGCGGACACCAGCTGCATGCGGCGGAAGGCTTTGTCGAGCCGGGCCGGCGGGGCCCGGTGCATCAGCCACGCGATGGAGACGTAGAGCGTCAGGCCCAGCCCCATGCCCAGCAGCGGCGACAGCGCGATTGCCGCGATTGGCTTGATCCAGCCACTGGCGATGATGGCCGACATGCCGTAGTGGCTCACGGCCGCTCCGGCAAAACCGCCCAGCAAGGCGTGGGACGACGAACTGGGGAGCCCGAAGAACCAGGTGATCAGGTTCCAGGTGATCGCGCCCAGGAGCGCGGCCAGGATGACGGTCGGATTGACCGCCTCGGGCACCACCAGGCCGGTGCTGATGGTCCGGGCCACCGCGGTGCCCACGGTAAAGGCGGCGATGAAATTGAAGAACGCGGCCCAGAGGACGGCCACCGCCGGCGTCAGGACCCGGGTGCTGACCACCGTCGCGATGCTGTTGGCGCTGTCGTGGAAGCCGTTGATGAAGTCGAAGACCAGCGCCACGCCGATGATGGACAGCACCAAGGGGATGGTCGCGTCCACGGTCAGCCGTGCTTGATGGCCACGGACTCGAGCACATTGGACACATCCTCCGCCACGTCGAGGGTGCGCTCCAGGGCGTCGTACAGCTCCTTCCACTTCATCAGCCGGATCGGATCGGTGGTCTCATCGAACAGCCGCCCCAGCCACCCATGGTAGAGTCCATCCCCCTCCTCTTCCAGCCGCTTGACCTCCCGGCAGCTGGCGAGCACGGTGCGGGGCCGCCCGTTCCCCAGCACTCGGACCGCATCGAGCAGCTGTTGGGCGGCCCGCTGGACCACCCCCGCCATGAGGACCGCGCCCTCGGGCGACGGTCCCGGTTTGAAGATCTGGAAGCGGCGGGCGATCCCGTCGATGCTGTCCGTGACGTCGTCGAGCCGGGAGGCCAGCAGATGGATATCCTCCCGGTCCAGCGGGGTGATGAAGGTGCGATCGAGCCGGGTCACCACTTCGTGCGTGACCTCGTCCGCCTGGCGTTCCAGCTGCTTGATGGTGTCGGCCACGGCCCAGCGGTCGTCCTCGTCCCGCTGGAGCAGCTCGATCAGGTAGCCCGCCGCCTGGACCGAGAACGTCGCCGAGGCAGTAAACAGGTCAAAGAACTTCTGATCCCGCGGCAGAAGTCGCACCGGTCAGTAGGCTCCCCGAAGGACGTGGTCCGGCTCGGCCATCCGATGGACCGAGCCGAGGAACTGTTTCGCCAGCCGGTCCAGCTCGCTCTCGCCCGGCTGATTGGTCTCGACCGTTACCAGGGTGTAATGCCCGCCCTCGGCCTGCACTGTCACCGAGAGCTCACCCAGCATGCCGGAAAAGCGGCGGCGGCGGGGCAGCTCTTCCGACGGAGTCAGGCGGGCGCCGAAGAACGCCACCGTCTGACCGATGACGGCGTCGGGTGAGACGGACGTACGGTGACAGTACTTCAGGGTCGCTTACCGGTTAATGGTCAACGGTGAACGGGCAACAGTGAACCGGGAACAGTGAACGGGCCACGCCAAAGCATGAACTGTTCACCGTTCACTGTACACCGTTCACCGCTCACTGTTCACCGCCGTATTCGTAGTACTCGGTCCCGAGGTGGGTGATCTGCTCCTCTCCCATCAGCCAGCGCAGCGTGTTCTTGAGCTTGGTCTGCTGGATGAACAGGTCGTGCTCGGGATAGAGCCCCGGAGCCGTCTGGGGGCTCTTGAAGTAGAACGAGAGCCATTCCTGGATGCCGTGGAGACCGGCGCGTTGCGCCAGGTCGAAGAACAGCGCCAGATCCAGCACCAGCGGCGCCGCCAGGATCGAGTCGCGGCACAGGAAGTCGACCTTGATCTGCATCGGGTATCCCAGCCACCCGAAGATGTCGATGTTGTCCCACCCCTCCTTGTTGTCTCCCCGGGGCGGGTAGTAGTTGATCCGGACCTTGTGGTAGAGCTGGCCGTAGAGCTCGGGGTAGAGCTGCGGCTGCAGGATGTACTCCAGCACGCCCAGCTTCGACTCCTCCTTGGTCTTGAAGCTCTCCGGATCGTCCAGGACCTCGCCGTCGCGGTTGCCCAGGATGTTGGTGGAATACCAGCCGCTCACGCCCAGCATGCGGGCCTTGAACATGGGCGACAGGACGGTCTTGACCATGGTCTGCCCGGTCTTGAAGTCCTTCCCGCCGATGGCCACCCGGCGCTGCCGGGCCAGTTGCTCCAGCGCCGGCGCGTCGCAACTCAGGTTGGGGGCGCCGTTGGCGAAGGGCACATCTTCCATGAGCGCGGCCCAGGCGTACAACATCGAAGGCGCGATGGACGGATCGTTGGTGTCCATGGCCTTCTCGAAGGCAGTGAGGCTCTCGTGGGTCGGGCCCGGCTGAATGAAAATCTCAGTGGAGGCGCACCACACCACCACCAGCCGGTCGCAGCCGTGCTTCGCCTTGAATTCCCGGATGTCCTTTCGGAGCGCCTCGGCCAGCTCCCGCTTGTTCTTCCCCGGCTTGACGTTGGTGCCCTGCAGCCGTTTCACATAGTGCTGGTCGAAGACCGCCGCCAGGGGTACGATGCCCTTGAGGAAATCGGCGATCGGCTCGATGTGTTCGTGCTTGTCCAGCACCCCGGCCTTGAGGGCCGCATGGTATGCGCTGTCGGGAATGGGGTCCCAGGCGCCGAATACCAGGTTGGACAGGTCGGCCAGCGGGACGAATTCCCGGACGAGCGGCGAGCGGCCCTCGGTGCGTTTGCCGAGCCGGATGGTCGCGAGCTGGGTCAGCGAGCCGAACGGCCTGGCCCGGCCGCGCCGGACATTCTCCACCCCCGCCATGAACGTGGTGGTCACCGCACCGAGCCCCACGCACAGAATCCCAAGCTTGCCCGAGGCGGGCGCGATCCGGCCAGTGAACTTCTGGGTCACGTCGCAAGGTCCTTTCGAGGGTGAAGCCCGGCGCTAATTGGCGCCGTTGTCCGTGATGCGCCGGACATAGAGAAACCGCTGCACCACGGTGATGGTGGAGCCCAACGCCAGCAGCCCCACGATGGCCTGCAACACCAGTCCATCGGGACCGGCTCCGACGAACAGCGAAGGAATGCCGATCAGCAGGATCCGCTCGGCCCGCTGAACCAGGCCGACTTTGCAGTCGAGCCCCAGCCCTTCGGCCCGGGCTCGGGCGTAGGAGACCAGCAGCGAGACCAGCACCGCGACCATGCAGACGATAGCCCCGACCAGGGGGAAGCGTATCCCCGGCGTGGTGAGCAGGAAGGTCGCGATGCCGATGAAGCTGACGCCATCGCCCAGCCGGTCCAGCGTCGAGTCGTAAAAGGCGCCGAAGCGAGTGGTCTTGCCGGCCGCTCGGGCCACGTCGCCGTCCAAGGTGTCGAGGAGGCCGCTCAGGAGCAGCAGCCCGCCACCGGTCCGGATCCACCCGATCGCGAATGCCACCGCCGAGAGCATGACGACCAGGGCCGCGACCGAGGTGATGACATTGGGGGTCACCCCCGCGCGAATCAGCCAGTCGGTGAGCGGTCGAGTGGTCGCCTTGTAGCCCTGCTGGACGGCGGCCGTCAGCTGCAAGAACCCATCTCCCCTGCCCGGTCGGGGCGGTGGAATGTCAGCTATGCCAATGAGTTAAGAGCCTTGAAAAATACCCGCCCGAGGGCTCTCTAGCAATCCGCCCTGGGGCGAAATGGGCCTTATTTGGTCGGGTACCGCAGCACCGGTTTGGCCCGCTCCCGGAACCGTGCGGTAGGGACCTTCCAACCGGCGACAATCCGATCGGTGGAGAGACCGGCCTCGAGGGCCTCCCGCAACCCGGGGCCTCCAGCCAGCCGGTCAAAGCTGCGGGGGTTGATGCGAATCTGATCCGGATGGACGTCGCGAATGGCCTTGAGGAGCACCACCGCGGTCCGGACCGGGTCGTAGCGGGCCTGATCGGTCATGACCCACCGGATCCCGACCAGGGCGGTGTCGGCGTATTTCCCGTCGCCGGGGTGCACCGGAGTAAAAGTCACCGGCTCCAACCGTACGCCCGGCGGCGGTTGCTCATGGACCCGCGCCAGGACGGCCACCGGATCCAGCCAGGGGGCCCCGATCTGGTGGAACGGAGCATCCGAGCCGCGACCCACCGAGAGCGCCGTGCCTTCGAAGAGGCACACACCCGGATAATGGAACAGCGCCTCGAGGTCACGCAGGTTGGGGCTGGGAGGACGAAACGGCAGCCCGGTCCGTTCGAACGTCACCGACCGGCTCCAGCCGGCCGCAGGCACGACCCGAACATCGGTAGCGACTCCCAGCTCTCGCCGCGCCAATAACGCCAGCTCACCCAGGGTGAGGCCGTGGCGGATCGGAACGGTCAGTTTGCCGACCGCGGAGCGGTACGCCGGGTCCAGCACGTTGCCCTGAACCGCACCTCCGATGGGATTGGGCCGATCGAGGATCACGACGGTCTTGTTCTGCAGCCAGGCGGCCCGCATCACTTCGACCGTGGTCGCGACCCAGGTGTAGTACCGCGCGCCGACATCCTGCAGGTCCACCAGGATGACGTCCAGACCGTCGAGCACCTCGGGTGAGGGCGCCATGCTCGTTCCATAGAGGCTGTAGATTGGAAGGCCGGTGGCGGAATCGGTGGTCGTGGCGATCGACTCGCCGGGTTCCGCCTGGCCCCGGAACCCATGCTCGGGACTGAACAGCGCGACCAGTCGCACGCCTGCGGCGAGGAGACGATCGACACCGTGAACCCCCCGCCGGTCGATGCCGGACTGATTCGACACCAGGCCCACACGCCGGCCCCGCACCAGATGCAGGCTGTCAGTGAGCAGCACTTCCAGCCCGGGCCGGACCGGCAGCGGCAGCACCGGACCAGAGGGCTGGGGCCGGCATGCGGCGACCATCAGCAACAGGCCCAGTCCAGGAACGCTCCGGTGTCTCGAACCTCTCATCGATCTCCCCTTCTGCTCCTGGCGGTGGCCGCGGTGCTCACCGGGCCGGCCCAGTCGCAACAACGCCGGACCACGCCCGAGGTCTCGGCCCTGATGCGTCGGATGACGCTGGCGGAAAAGGCGGCGCAGCTGGTGATGCCCTGGGTGGCCGGCGGGTACACCGCATTCGACGACCCCGGGTTCGAACGCATCGTCCATCTGGTTGATTCGCTGAAGGTGGGCGGCATCGTCGTATCGATCGGCTCCCCGATGGACATCGCGGCCCGGATCAACCATCTCCAACGCAAGGCGAAGCTGCCGCTGCTGGTGGCATCGGACCTCGAAGGGGGCAGCGCGTTCCGGGTGACTGGCGGTACGGCCTTCCCCACCAATATGGGTGTGGGCGCGGGGGGACAGGAGGCCGACGCGTACCTGATGGGACGGATCATCGCCGAAGAGGGCCGAGCCATCGGAGTACACCTGACGTTTTCGCCGGTGGCCGACGTCAACAACAACCCCTCCAACCCCATCATCAACACCCGCTCCTTCGGGGGGGACTCCCGCCTGGTGGCGCGGCTGGTGGAAGCGCAAGTGCGCGGCACCCAGGAGCACGGCCTGTTAGCGACCGCGAAACACTTCCCCGGCCACGGCGACACCGGCACCGACTCGCACCTCGCGATCCCCGTCATCACGGCGGACTGGAACCGCATCGACTCTCTGGAGCTGGTGCCGTTCCGAGCGGCCATCGGGGCGGGAGTCGCCGCGGTGATGTCGGCTCATGTCGCGCTGCCGGGCCTGGACTCCGGCCGGAGCCGGCCGGCGACCATGGTCCCCGAGATCCTGACCGGCATCCTGCGAGACTCGCTGGGATTCACCGGCCTCATCGTGACCGATGCGCTGGACATGGCCGGCGTGGTGAGCTCGTACGGGGCAGGCGAAGCGGCCGTGAGCGCGCTCAGAGCCGGCAGCGACATTCTGCTCATGCCTACCGATCCCGTCATGGCCGTGCGCGCCGTGGTCAGCGCCGTGGAAGAACACCGGATCTCCCGAGCTCGATTGGACAGCTCGGTCCGGCGGGTACTCACTCTCAAGTCGCGCATGGGCCTGTTCCGCCGCCGTCTGGTGAACCTGGACAGCGTGGGGTACGTCGTGGGACGGCGTGCTGCGATGGAGGCGGCCGCGGCTGCCGCCCGCCGGTCGCTGGTCCTGCTGCGGGATAGTCTGGGCCTTATCGACAGCCTCTCGGCTCAGCGGCGCCGGATCGCGATCGTCTCCTACAGCGAAACCCCGGGCAACACACCCGGTGCCGTGTTGGCCGGTGCGCTCAGATCCCGCGGACATCTGGTGTCGATCAACCGGCTGCTGCCGGCCAGCGGACCGGCGAGTCACGACTCGGCGCGTGCCGCTG
>DASWKS010000647.1:0-2615 GCA_036396495.1 Gemmatimonadales bacterium | reverse complement strand
TCGGTTTCCACCACCTTGGCCAGATCCCGATCGGCCGGGCCGTTCTTCCGGATCGAGTCGATCTCCGCGAACACGGCCTTGACCAGCTCGTCGACGCGTTCCGGGGCCGATCCGAAGCCGATGCTGAAGCTGTATTCCTGGCGCGGGAGCCGGGTCGGCGTGCCCGACACCGACACACCGTAGGTCCCGCCCAGCGCCTCCCGCAACACCTCGCGCAGCCGGATATCGAGTACCGACGCGAGCCCCCGCATCGCGGCGCGGTTGGCACGGGTGTACTCGAACGGGCCCGAGAAGACCAGCTGGGTCCTGCTCTTGGGCTCCACGCCTTTATAGATGGTACGCTCGACCACCCCGCGGGGCGCCATGATGCCCAGGTCTCGCCACCGCTCGGTCCGTTTCAGCGTCGGCAGTCCACCCAGCCATCGCTCCACCAGAGGCCGGATCGCATCGACCGTGAACGCACCCACCAGGACGAACGTGAAGTCGCTCGCATCGGCGAATCGATCGCGATAAAAGGCGAAGGCACGACCCAGGTCGAGCGAGTCCACCGCGCCGGGTGTGATGGGCCGGGTGCGGGGGTGGTACTGCGTCAGCACCGCGGTCAGCGTGTCGCCGAAGACCGACTCGGGATTGGAGCTGCGATTGGCGATGGCGGAACGGGCGTTGGCCTGAAAGGCACGGAATGCCGCGGTATCCGCCCGAGGCGCCGTCATGGTGAGGTAGATCAGCTGGAAAAAAACCTCCAGGTCCCGCGGTGAGGCGCTACCGCCCAGTCCCTCGTGCAGGGCCGCTACCTGGGGCCGCACCTGAACCGCCCGGCCCGCGAGCTGCTTCCGGAGCGTGGTTTCGTCGAACGCCCCCAGTCCGCCCAGCCCCACCAGAGTCGTGGCCAGCGCGGAGCTCAGATATCCCCGATCCGGCGCCAGCGACGAACCGCCCGGACTGTACGCCCCCAGCAACACTTCATCGGCCTTGAAGTCGGTCGGTTTGAGAACCACCCGGACTCCGTTGGACAATGTCCATTCCACGGTGCCGAGCAGCGAGTCGCGCCGCTCCCGGGTTATCCCGCCCGGCGCCGGGGTGGTGGGAACCAGGGGCAGATTCGCCACCACGTCGGCATAGGGAGTCACTTGCGCCCCCTTCACCCGGTCGAACACCCCGAGGAGGGCTCGGCTGTCGGGCGGGGCCAGTCCGGGCTTCTCAGGAGCGTTGGCCAGGAGCACCCGGCCTCGGTCGCCGGTTGCGAGCCGGGCGGCGACGTTCACCTGCTCCAGCGTAATGCCGGGCAGGAGCGCCTGCACCAAGGCATACTCTTCCTCGATCCCGGGCGAGGGCTCGCCCTCGAGAAAGTGATTCACATATTCTGCCACCAGCCGCGCTGAGGGGGTGTTCTCCCGCTCATCATAGGCACGCTGATACGCCCGCAGGAATTCCTGTCGCCCCCGCTCCAGCTCGCCGGCGGTGAACCCGTGGCGGCGAACCCGTTCCACCTCGGTGGCGGCTGCTTCGAGGCCCCGTGCCAGCCCGCCATCCTGGACCACGGCGCCCAGCGAAACCACTTCAGCCGTGCGCACCATGTTCCAGCGGCCCATACCGGCGGCGATGAAGGGGGGATTCTCCCGTCGGGTGAGCTCTTCCAGCCGCAAGTTGAGCATCTGGTCGTGCACCTGACCGATCAGCTCTTCGCGGTACGAGCCCACCGTGCCGCGCGGCGTTCCCGAAACCCGCCACGCCACCGAAACCCGGTTGTTGGTCGCCTCGGGATCGGTGGCCACCGCCACCAGCGTGGTATCGCTCACCGGTACCGCGAACCGCTCCCGCGCCCGCGGCCCCTCGCGCCGTTCCAGCCGGGAGAACCGCTGCCGGATCATGGCCTCCACGGAATCGGGATCGAAATCGCCCACCGCGATGACCGCCATGAGATCGGGCCGATACCAGTCGCGGTAGAACCGGACCAGCGCGTCGCGCGGGGCGGTTTCCAGCGTGCGCCGCTCCCCGATCGGCAGTCGGACCGCGTAGCGCGAGCCCGCGAACAGCACCGGCAGCTGCCGGTCGAGCATCCGGGCTTCCGCCCCCAATCCCAGACGCCACTCTTCCACCACCACCCCTCGTTCGCGATCGACCTCCTCCGGCTCGAAGCTCACCCCGTGAGCCCAGTCTTCCAGGATGTCGAAGGCACGCGGCAGGATGGGCGCGCTGTCGGTGGGAACCTGGAGCTCGTACACGGTCTCGTCGAATGAGGTGCTGGCGTTGAGGTGGGCGCCGAACCGCATGCCCAGTCCTTCGATGAAATCCACCAGCGCCTGCTTTGCGAACCGGGCCGTTCCGTTGAACGCCATGTGCTCGACGAAGTGCGCCAGACCCCGCTGGTCGTCGTCCTCCAGCACCGACCCCGCGTTCACCACCAGACGCAGTTCGGCCCGCCGTTCCGGCTGGCTGTTCACCCGGACATAGAAATGGAGACCGTTGTCGAGCCGGCCGTGGCGCACTGCGGGATCCAGCGCCAGGGTGCGGGCCGTGTCCAGCTGCTGGGCCGGGGCGACGGCGGAACCGGAGGCGGCAAGCGCGACGATCAGGGCGATGGAACGGGCCGGGTGGAACGGCTCGCGCCGAAT
>DASWKS010000646.1:0-2384 GCA_036396495.1 Gemmatimonadales bacterium | reverse complement strand
CCTGCGATAGTGGGGGACATGGTCCCAGACATGCCTCAAGGTCCAGCGCAGCCGCTTGAGCTGGAGAGCGGCGATCTCATCCCGGCTGGCGATCTCGATCGGGTCGAGACTGGCCCGAGCCGCGCCGCCCCGCAGCCGTTTCCCCAGCCGGATGGTGACCGGCCGCCGGGTAAGGCGAAACGGCTTCCTGGGCCGGGGAGGTTTGCGAGTCTGCACCTGGAGGCCCCCGGTCAGTCCGGCGTCTGAGTCTGCCCCCGGCGGAGCGGGCGCCCCGGGTACCGCCCGGTGACCTTGCCATCCTCGTAGACCACCTGTCCGTTGACCCAGACCCGGCGGATCCCGCTCGCGGTCCGCTGCGGTTCGGCCGTGGTCGCATTGTCCAGCACCGCCAGCGTGTCGAGCAGCACCAGGTCGGCAAACCCGCCGGCGCGGACCACCCCGCGGTCACGAATCCCCATGTTTCGGGCCGGGAGCGAAGTCATCTTGCGCACCGCTTCGGCGGTGCTGAACGCGCGGCGCTGCCGGGCGTAGACTCCGAGCACCTTGGGAAAAGCGCCGAAGCCGCGGGGATGCCGCCCCGCCAGCTCGCCGTCGGTGCAGATGTTGGCGTAAGGCCAGGCCAGCAGGCGCTCCACATCCCGCTCGTCCATGCTGATGCCGATGACGCTCTCGACGTCCTCCACCGCCGGCTGGGCCGCCTTGAACGCTTCCGCCTCGGCGATGAGACCCATCAGCGTGGTGGCCGGATCGGTACGCCGCTGCCGCGCGATGTCGGCCAGCGTTCGTCCCACGTAGGTGGAATTGGGCGCGAACCGGCCCAGCAACAGTCCTCCGGGAGCGGCCACTTCGCGGAGCGCGAATTCCGCCGCCGACCGGTCGCGGTAGTTACGCTCCGGGAACAGGACCGTGAGCGTGGACTGCCAGTAGGTATAGGGATACACATCGGCGGTAATCTCGATCCCCTCCTGCCGGGCCGCGTCCAGCACACCTAACAGCGAATCGGCCCGGCCCCACAAGCTCCGCATCGCCAGCTTGAGATGCGAGATCTGCACCGGCAGCCGGGCCTCGCGGCCGATGGCGATCGCTTCGTCGATCGCATCCCAGAAGGCGCGGTCTTCACTGCGGATGTGGCTGATGTAACGACCGCCCTCCGCCCCCACGGCTGCCGCCAGATCCAGCACCTCCCGGCGGGAGGAGTAGATCCCCGGGTCGTATTCGAGACCGGTGGAAAGGCCCAGCCCGCCGGCGTCGAAGTCGGCCAGGAGCAGAAGCTTCATGCTGTCGACTTCGACCTGCGTCGCCGCTCGCCGGAAGTCCTCCCCCAGCACCTGATGACGAAGGGTGTTGTGGCCCGAGTAGGCCGCGATGTTCACCGCGGCCGGCGCGGAGTCCAGCCGGGCGAAGAAATCCCCCAGCGGCGAGGGCGACCCGCCATCCTGGCCCACCACCACCGTGGTGATTCCCTGGCTCACCGCCCCCAGCGCGTCCCGGTGCTGCTCCAGCTGATAGTCCGCGTGACTGTGGGTATCGATGAATCCGGGGGCCAGCGCCAGTCCGGCGCCGTCGATGAACCACTGGTCGGGCTTGGCTCCGGCTTCATCCCCGATCGCGTCGATCCGATCGCCGATGATTCTGACGGAGGTGACGAAGGGCTCGCCACCCGACCCGTCAAAAAGGAGCACGTTGGCGATGACCGTCGCCGGTTCGGGCCGGCTCTTTCCACAGCCGACGAAGCCGGCCGCCGCTAGAGCGGCAAGACCCAGCCGCTTCAACGGTTCACGGTTCACGGTTCACGGTTCACTGTTCACTGTTCACTGTTTACCGGAGAGGTAGTCGACCGCCAGATTCGCCAGAACCTTCACCCCGATCGGCAGGGCGGCCTCGTCGGCAAAGAAATAAGGCGAGTGGTTGCGGGGAACGGTCTTCGGGTCCTTGTCCTTGGGGGTGATGCCGAGGAAGAAGAACAGGCCCGGAATCCGCTGCTGGTAGAGCGCAAAGTCTTCGGCGGGGGTGGAGAGATCGCTGACCCGCACGTTGCTGTCGCCCACCACCCGCTTGAGCGTGGGAAGCATCCGCTCGGTCAGGCCGGGATCGTTGAAGGTCACCGGGTTGTTGCCGCGGCCGAAGTCCACCGTGGCGGTGGCGCCGGCGCTCTGGGCGATGAGGTCGACCGTACGGCGGATCCGCTCCTTGATGTCGGCTCGCATGGCTTCGTCGAAGGTGCGCACCGTGCCCTGCAGGACCACGCTGTCGGGAATGATGTTCCCGCGATTGCCGCCCTGGATCATTCCGACCGTCACGATCGCCGGCACCTTGGTCACGTCCACCTGGCGGCTGGGAATGGTCTGGAGCCCGAGCACGATCTGGGACGCCACCACGATCGG
>DASWKS010000645.1:0-3626 GCA_036396495.1 Gemmatimonadales bacterium | reverse complement strand
TTCCGATCCATGATCTGGACCATGAAATCCGCCGCCTGGCCGCCCCCGTTGTCGCGCTCGTCCAGCACCACGCCGGGCTTGTCCTGCTGGGCGAAGTAATAGCGGGTGAAATAGCCGTAGCCGCCGTTGGTCCCGGCGCCGGTGTTAGGCAGGTACACGTACGCCAGCCGGCCCTTCGACATCTGGTCCACCTTGCGGCGGTTGGCCTCGACCCAGGCTCGCAGCCGGAGCTGGTATTCGCTCTCGACCGGAACCACGGTCACCACCCGCGAACCCTCCAGCGCGGGCCGATCGTTCACCCGGAGCAGGGTCTGTTTGCCGGCCGTCCCCTCGAACAAACTGTAGGGACTGGTGGGCGGCCGGAGCTCGCGGCCGTTCACCTCCAGCAGATAGTCCCCTTCGCGCAGGTTCAGGCCGGGCGCGGCGAGTGGTGCCCTGAGCTCCGGGTTCCAGCTCTCACCGGTGTAGATCCGCGCGATGCGGTAGCGGCCGTTGGTTTCCTCGAAATCCGCGCCCAGGAGACCGACTCGGACTATGTCGCGTTCCCGTAGCGGCGGGTCGTTGGAGAACGAGTGTCCCACCGAAAGCTCACCGCCCACCATGTCGAGCACGTAGGTGAGGTCGGACCGGTGCCCCACGTGCTGGGCCAGCGGCTCATACATCTTCCAGACCGCGTCCCAATCGGCGCCGTGCAGGTTCCTGGCGTAGAAGAAGTCGCGCTCGAAGCGCCAGGCCTCGCGGAAGATCTGGCGCCATTCCTGCCGCGGATCGATCTGCATCCGGAACCCGGTCTCGATCCTGCCGTCGCCCACCTTCGACGCTCCCGAGGTCGCCACCACGCCCCACGACCCGGGGACCTGGTACAGCAGCTTCTTCCCGTCGGCCGACACGGTGTAGCTCGTGATGCCGGTGAGGAAGTCCTTGGCCTCCCGGCCTCCCAGGTCGTAACGGCGGAGCGTGGGCCGCTGGCCGGTGATCCGCTCCAGGTAGAACACCACTCCCGGGGGTCCCGCGGAGAGGGACAGATAGTCCCTGAGCGGCACATTCACCGCGAGCACCCGCCGGTCGAGACCCTCGAGATCGATCCGCACCGGTCCCGGCGTCCGCCGGATCGGGTCCGCGCCGGCGGCCGCCGGTCTGGGTTGCGCCCGCGCGCTGTCGGCGATGGCGGGCTCGGCCGGCGCCGGGGCGTTGGTCGCCGTACCGGGCTCGCGCTCCACCACCGGCAGGAGGGGCGACGGCTCGTTGGCGCTCAACACCACGAGGTAGAGCCCGCGCTCGATGGGCCGCTCGTTGCGGCTCATATCGAGCCACTGGCTGTTGAGCCCATAGTTGGTGCTCGCCAGGAACCAGAGGTACTTGCCGCTCGCATCCCAGGCGGGGGCGATGACATCCGCCATGCCATCGGTGACCCGATGCTGCCGGCCTGATTCGAGCGAGTAGAGCGTCACCGCCAGGAATCCATTGTCCAGCCGCTTGGTATAAGCCAGCCAGCGGCTGTCGGGCGACCAGGCCGCCCGGTCCCACGCCGTGCCGGGATGGGACGCGGAATCCTGGTCGGCGACCCGGGCCCGGCCGGTCGCCAGGTCGAGCAACCAGAGCCGGCGATCGACATCGGTGTAGGCCAGGTGTTTCCCGTCCGGCGACCAGGATGGCGCGTAATAGAAGGTCGGCTTCTCCAGCGGGATGGCGCGGGGCTTCTCGGCCCCACTCTGATCCGCGACCATGAGCTGGTATTCGCCCGAGGCATCGGAAAACCAGGCGATGGACCGTCCGTCCGGCGACCAGATCGGGCTCCGCTCCGCGGCACCGGAGCTGTTGGTGAGGTTGCGCCAGTCGGGCTTGTCGGTCGGGACCGTGAAGACCTCTCCGCGCGCCTCGAACAGCGCCAGCCGCCCGGTCGGCGACAGCGAGGCGTTCTGCAGCATGTCACCGACATCGTCCCAGCGAGCGATCGTATGCGGTAGATCGCCCTTGACCGTGATGTCGAGCCGCCGGCTCTGGCCGGTGGCGGCGTCCAGCAGGTGGATGTAGCCCGCCTGCTCGTACACCACTGCGCCCGGCCCGGCGCCTAACGTCTTGACATCGTAGTCGCCATAGGTGGTGAGCTGCTTGAGCTCTTTGGTCCCGGTGTTGTAGCCGTAGATGTTGCCGGCGAAATCGCGATCCGAGATGAAGTAGATGGTGTTGCCGACCCAGACCGGGTCCAGATCCCGGCTGTCCTTCCACGGCAGCGTTTCGAGCGCGTAGGTCGAGAGATCCAGCACCCAGATGGGCCGCACCTGGCCCCCGCGATAGTTGCGCCACTCCTTGTCCATGGGGGCGAGCTGCACGTAGGCGAACCGCTTTCCGTCGGGCGAGTGGTTGCCCTGGTAGGCCCGCGGCATGGGCATCACCTGCGGCAGGCCGCCCTCGGTGCCGACGGTCCAGAACCGGGGCGAGCCGCCGTAGGCTCGAGGCGCCGAGGTCCGCTGCGACATGAAGACCACCCGTTTGCCGTCGGGGGTCCAGCCGCGCACCTCGTCTTCCTCCGGGTGCCAGGTGAGACGCCTGGGATCGCCGCCCTCGGTCGGCACCACGTAGACATCGACGTTGCCGGCTACCACGCTGCTGAAGGCGATCTGGCTCCCATCGGGCGAAAAGCGGGGGAAACTCTCGGCACCCGGCATGCTGGTCAGGCGGCGGGCCAGGCCCCCGGTCCGGTCCACCACCCAGATATCGCCGGCGTAGGCGAAGGCGACCTGGCGGGCGCTGAGGGTGGGTTGCCGCAGGAGCCGGGTGCTCTGGGCGAGCGCATCGTTCGTGGCGAGCGCGGCCACGAGGCCGATCAGGGCGGGCGTTGAAAGGGCAGCGGAGCGCATGAGGTTCCTGCCTGTGGGGGAGTGGCTCTGAGATGGGTCGGTCGAAGAGTCATACGGGCCTTCGGACAACCTCGAAACATAAGCCGGTCCCTGACCGTAGCGATGATCCATGCAGTCGAAGGCCGAACAGCACCGGGAGTACGAGCAATTCAGGCGGATCGACGCGGCATTCAAGACCGGCGATCTGGCCGCCCTGCGCGCCGCGGTGGACGACCGGGCGAACGTGCCTAACGGGCCCATGCCGCTCGCCATCGGTCCTTGCCTGGAATACGCCATCTACCATAGCCCGCTCCGGTTCATTCGGGCGCTGCTGGAGCTGGGCGCCGAGCCCAATCCGGCCCAGCACATCGGGTTCCCACCCCTGATCGCGGCATTATCCTGCAGCCGATCGCAGCCCGGATCTCCGGCTCGGCCGGACGTACCGGAGATCATCGCCCTCCTGCTGGAATTCGGAGCCGACCCCAACCAGCGGGGCATCAACGATTACACCCCGCTGCACATGGCCGTCGCCGAACGCAATCAAGACGCCTTAAGACTCCTGCTCGAGGCCGGCGCCGATCCGCGGCTCAAGACCCGAATCGATGACTGTGAGACCCCGGGGGAGATGGCCCGGGAGGCGGGACTGACGGAGATGGCGGACCTGATCGCGGGGTACTGATCCTTGGCTTCGCTCAGGAATAAGGACGCGCTCCCGGTTCCGGGTGCCAGGTACCCCGTGCGGTGCTGGGGTGCGGTGCCAGGTGCCTTGTTCTACGTGGGGTTGAG
>DASWKS010000644.1:0-8655 GCA_036396495.1 Gemmatimonadales bacterium | reverse complement strand
GGCCACGGTGCTGAGCGTCGCGAATGTGCTGCTGGTCCGAGCCCCCGCCGGAGTCCTTGACCCGGGACCTTTGATCACCGCCCATGCCGTCTCGGAGGACGGCTCCGGCTTTCATTCGTTTTCCTGGCTGGATTGGCGGGACCTGGCTGCGGCACCGAGCGGCCTTGAGGACCTCGCGGTCTATAGCGGATTTCCAGCCAGCATCGCCACTGATGATGAGCCGAGGCTGCGCCTGGGGATGCTGGTCTCGGGGAATTATTTCCGCATGCTCCGCACCCAGCCCGCTCTGGGACGGTTCTTCGGTCCCGACGAGGACGCCGGGCCGGGTGGTCCCCGGGTCGTTGTGCTGAGCCACACGGAGTGGCGGGATCGCTTCGCAGGCGATCCCGGCATTCTGGGCCGGAGCATCCGGGTGAACGGCGAGCCGTTCACGGTCATCGGCGTGGCGGAGGCGGGATTCCGGGGCCACTCCGGGTTGTTGGAGGTGTCGCTGTTCGTCCCGGTGACGCTGGATCCGGTGGTCTCGCACCGGCAGATCCTCGAGGTACGAAACAGCGGATGGCTGGAGATGGTCGGGCGCCGTGGCCCCGGTGTTTCCTTGGAACGAGCCGAGGCCGCGCTCAGCACCAACTACGCAGCTACCGGTCGCGCGGCGGGACGCGATTGGGACCGCGCCGTCGATCTGCGTGAATGGGCTCCGGTCGAGGCTCCGATAGTTGGTCCAGTCACCGGCTTCCTGGGTCTGCTGCTGGTGCTAGCCGGTCTGATTCTGCTGATTGCCAGCGCCAACGTAGCGAATGTGCTGCTGGCCCGAGCTGCGGCCCGAGCCCGCGAGATCGCGGTGCGACTCGCCATCGGTGCCAACCGGTCCCGGCTGGTGCGGCAGTTGCTCACGGAATCAGTCGTCTTGTTTGCGGTAGGAGGTGTGGGAGGCACGCTGCTGGCCATCTGGGCGACCGGCCTGCTCTCGGGCCTCCGGCCGCCGGTCGGCATTCCGCTGCTGCTCGAGTTTCCCCTGGATATTCGGGTCCTGCTGATCGCTCTCGCGGTCACGCTGACGGTCGGGCTGTTGTTTGGGCTGGTGCCGGCGCTGCAGTCCACCCGGCCCGATCTGAGCATTGCCCTCAAGGAGCAGCCATCGCTGGCCCGGGTCGGCCGGTTCCGCCTGCGCACCGCGTTCGTGGCCGCCCAGGTGGGGGGCACCACGCTGTTGCTGGTGGTTGCGGGGCTTTTCGTGCGTGCGCTGGGACGCGCGGGTGACATCGATATCGGGTTCGAGCCGGCCAACGTGCACGCGCTTCTGTTCGAGCTCGAGGTCCGCTATCCGGATGCCGCTCAGGCGCCGGCCCTGGTGGAACGGATGGAAGAGCGATTGGGGATGGTGCCGGGTGTGCTCGGCGTGGGAGCCGTGCGGAATGTGCCGCTGACCCGTTCCCGCTCGGAG
This sequence comes from Gemmatimonadales bacterium, assembly GCA_036396495.1. Classification (GTDB taxonomy): domain Bacteria; phylum Gemmatimonadota; class Gemmatimonadetes; order Gemmatimonadales; family GWC2-71-9; genus SZUA-320. Next base: position 7,211 of record DASWKS010000644.1, on the reverse strand, counting down.
ACCGTCATCGCGATCGAAGGCCGGGCGGCCGAGCCCGGTGTCGGCTGGTTCCAGACCGACTTCAGCCAAGTGACCCCGGGCTACTTCGCCGTTGCCGGGGTGCCGATTCTCAAGGGGCGCGGGTTCGGGCCGGCCGATCGCGAGGGGGCCGCCGCGGTGGCGATCGTCAACCAGACGCTGGCGGGGCGGGTCTGGCCGGGCGAGGAAGTAGTTGGGAAGGTCTTCCGCTTCGGCAGCGTGGAGGACGGGACGCCCACCACCATCATCGGGGTGGCCCGCAACGCCAAGTACAACTCGCTGGGCGAGGATCCGGTGTCGATGGTGTATGTGCCCTTCGCGCAGCAACCGGAACGGTCCATCGCGCTCCTGGCGCAGCTGGCTCCCGGCTCGCCCGATCCGACCCCGGCGATGGCAGCCGCGGTCCGGGAAGTAGACCAGTTCCTGCCGATCGTGCAGAACGCCCCCCTGACCGAGCTCATCGGCCTGGCCCTCCTGCCTAACAGGATGGCCGTCGTTGTGGCGACGCTCTTCGGGGCGACCGGTCTGACTCTGGCGGCGGTGGGGCTCTATGGATTGCTTGCGTTCGTGGTGAGCCGCCGCCGCCGCGAGATCGGTATTCGCATGGCCCTGGGGGCGACCGCCGGACGGGTCCGGAACATGATCCTGCGCGACGGGATGAAGCCGGTGCTGCTCGGGCTGGGGCTCGGGTTCCTGGCCGCGGCGATGCTGGCCCGGCTGCTGGGCTCGCTGCTGTACGGCCTGAGCCCGCTCGATCCGATGACCTACGGCACTATCGCGCTGTTGCTGACCGGCGTGGCGCTGGCGGCCAGCCTGGTGCCCGCCCGGCGGGCGACGGTGGGGGATCCGGTGGACGTGCTGAGGCATGACTGAACTGACAGGCCTACTGAACCGACAGGTCTCAGGACGAAGGACTGAGGACTAAGTGAGGGCCACATACTGTACTTAGTCCTAAGCACTTAGTCCTAAGCACTTGTTTTGCCCCCCCGTTTGTCTGATCTTGAGTACGCCTTTTCCGGCACCCCCATCCCATTCGGCGGACCATGCGAATCCCCAGGATTCTTATCCCTTTTTTTGCCGCTGCGGCCCTTGCGGCTGTCGCGTTTCGCACCTCCCCCCCAATAGTGAAGGCCAACGACAACCGGGTGCCCGCCGGCCGGCTGGCGGGGGATTCGCTCGTGATCGCGCTCGAGGTCGAATACGCCCGGTGGTATCCCGAGGCCGAAGGAGGGCCTTCCGTCGAGGTGGCCGCCTTTCAAGAGGTGGGGAAGCCGCCCCAGATCCCGGGTCCATTGATCCGGGTTCGCACCGGGACCACCATCGTTGCCACTATCCGGAACGGCCTGCCCGATTCGGCGCTTACCGTCTACGGCTTTGCCACCCGACCCGGCTTCCGGGGTCGCGGTTTTCGCCTGGAGCCCGGGGATCGCCAGACGGTTCGGTTCTCCGCCGGAGAGCCTGGGACCTACTTGTACTGGGCTGTCCCGGGCGCGGTGGATACCTCCGGAGGACGGGCGTCATTCGCCGAGCGCGAGCAGCTGGCCGGGGCCTTCATCGTCGACCCGCCCGGTGGGTCCCCGCCCGATCGGGTATTCGTGATCAATATCTGGGGCGAGCCGATCGATACGACCGGCTACCGGAATGCACTCGCCATCAACGGGAAGTCCTGGCCCCACACCGAGCCGCTCACCGCGACGGTAGGGGATTCGATCCGGTGGCGGGTCATCAACGCCACGGTGCGGGAACACCCGATGCATCTTCACGGGGTGTACTTCCGGGTGGACAGCAAGGGGACCGCCTTGGCCGACACGACGTACGACCCATCGGTCCGGCGCCTGGTGGTGACCGAGGTGTTGAGCCCCTCGCAGACGATGTCGATGGTCTGGCGTCCCGATCGGCCAGGCAATTGGCTGTTTCACTGTCACCTGATGTTCCACGCGGTCCAGTTTGCGCGGCTCAACTACACCGACCACGACACCCATTCTTCCGACGCCGGCAAGCACATGGCCGGCCTGGTCCTCGGCATCGAGGCCAAGCCAAAGCCGAACCAGCCGGCCGAGGCCCGGCTCGAGCCGCGGCAGATGCGGTTGCACGTACTCAAGGGCCCGCCGCGGGGCCGCGCCCGCCACGCCATGAGCTTTGTGCTGGAACGCGAGGGCAGGGCTCCCGCGGTCGATTCGGTGGAGAATCCGGGATCGCTACTGGTGCTCACCCGCGGCCAGCCCACCGACATCACCGTAATCAACCGGATGCTCGAGGCCACCTCGGTGCACTGGCATGGTATCGAGCTGGAGAGCTGGTCCGACGGGGTCCCGGGCTGGAGCGGCCTCGGGCAGCGGCGGGCGCCGGCCATCGCGCCGGGGGACTCGTTCACCGCCCGGCTCACGCTGCCGCGGGCCGGCACCTTCATGTATCACACCCATCTCAACGATATCGAGCAGGTTACGTCGGGGCTCTACGGTCCCATCATCGTGCTCGAGCCGGGGCAGCGGTACGACCCCGGGACCGATCACGTCTTCCTGGTGTCCTGGACCGGGGAAGGCGAGCCGCCCCGAATCCTGGTGAACGGAGATTCCGTTACCCGCACCCTGAAGCTCAGGGCCGGGGTGAAACACCGGTTCCGGTTCATCAATATCTCTCCGGCCATTGGGCCCCGGTTCTTCCTGATGCGCGACTCAACCCAGCAAAGCTGGCGGCCCGTCGCCAAGGACGGCGCCGACCTTCCGGCCAACCAGGCCCTGCCCCGGCCGGCAATGGTGGGCGCCAATGTAGGCGAGATCTACGATGTGGAGTGGATGCCTGAGGCTCCGGGGGAATACACGCTCAGGACCGGACGCAGACGGGAGATCGTGGCCTACCGGTTCCTGGTGGACTAAGAGAGTCGTCTCGCCGCCCGGCGCAGCAGGTTGACCGCCTTGCCGTTGTTGAGGAGCGGCTCCGCCTCTGCCTGAGTGAGCCAGCGGATCTTGCGGCCCTCGCCGTTGGGCCGGCTGAAGCCGCTGTGCACCAGGAAATAGGTCACCTCGACCCGTTCACCGCCCATCTTCACCGTGATCGTGCCCACTCGGTCCACGATCACACCTTCGACCCCGGCCTCCTCCCGCAGTTCCTTGAGGGCGGTCTCCTCCAGGGAATCGTCGGTCTTGACGTTCCCTTTGGGGAAGAGCCACTCCTGGTGCGAGTTCTTCCGGGTGACCAGCAGGAATTCCGGTTGCGCGCCCCGGGATCGGAAGGCGATCGCTCCGGCCTGAACTCTTCGGGTCACGTCAGATACCGCTCCCCTCGATCATACGACTAAATCTGCCTCCCTCGCGGCGCGAAGCAACTGGTCCCGGGATCCCAGCGGGAACCGGGAGCGGCCCGCCGCGGTTTTCAGTAGAACGGTGATCCGTCCCTGAAGAGCAGGAAGTCATGAGCAGAATGATACTGGTAACCAGCCAATCCGCTGCCGGCGCCGGCGACGCTTCCCCCGATTCGGCCCCGCCGACTCCCGACCACGAGCTGTTGGATAGCTACTCCCGCGCAGTCTCCGCCGCCGCCGAGCGGGTCAGTCCTTCCGTCGTTCATGTCGCGGTTCAACTTCGGCCCGCGAGTCCGGGTCGACGGGGGAGGAGGGAGGTGGGGGAGGGGAGCGGGTCCGGCTTCGTCTTCACTCCCGACGGACTGATCCTCACCAACAGTCACGTAGTCCACCGCTCGGCGAGTGTCCACGTGTCGCTGCCGGACGGAGGCCGCTACGAGGCCGATCTGGTGGGGGACGATCCCGGAACCGATCTCGCCGTCCTTCGCATCTCCGCCGGCTCGCTACCGGCGATCGAGCTGGGAAACTCGGCCGCCCTCCGGCCGGGCCACCTGGTGGTGGCGATCGGGAATCCCCTGGGCTTCGATGCCACGGTGACCGCCGGGGTGGTGAGCGCTCTGGGACGGACCATGCGGGCCGTCAATGGCCGGCTCATCGACCAGGTCATTCAGACCGATGCGGCGCTCAATCCGGGAAACTCGGGCGGCCCCCTCATCAACTCGCGAGGCCAGGTGGTGGGGGTGAACACCGCGGTGGTCCTGGGGGCCCAGGGGATCTGTTTCGCCATCCCATCCAACACGGTGCATTGGGTCGTGCCCCAGCTTATTCGCGACGGCCGGGTCCGCCGCAGCTGGCTCGGCATCGTGGCCCAGACAGTCAATTTCCCCCGGGCCGCGGCTCACCGGGCCCAGCTGGCGCTCCAGAGCGGGGTCCTGATCACGGAGGTGGAGGAAGGCGGCCCCGCCGAACGAGCCGGGCTTCGCCCCCGGGACGTGATCGTCGGAATAGCGGAAGCGGCGGTGGCCGGAGTGGACGACCTCCATCGGGTGCTGACCGCCGCGCTGATCGACCGGGAAACCGTAGTCGCGATCCTCCGGGGCACGGAACAGCAGGTGGTGCGGGTCGTGCCGAGTGACGCCGACCGGGTTGTGACCTAGGGGCCCGACCCTTCGTCCCTGAGTTTGCCTTCCTTGGCCTCGCGGTAAGCTCGCCCCACCGCCGGGCGGACGAAGTTGCGGTCGAAGCCGAACTGGCACCACGGGTTCTCGCCGCACAACCGGGACCGGTACCGGCCTAGATCGACCAGTTTGCGGGTATCCGGAAGCGAGAGGCTGTCGGCCACGGCGGCCCTGACCTGGGTCTGCAGTCTCTGCAGCAGCTCGGTTACCACGCCGATGTACTGCCCGTCGCGCTGGACCGCACCGTGCCCCGGGATGATGGCCACGGCGTCGATGGTCGCGAGTCGTTGCATGGTATCGATCCACTCGCCGATGAACGAGCCGATGCCGTATGGAAACGGGTAGACCAGGAGGTCGCCTGTGATCAGGGTCTTCGTGTCGGGCAGATACACCACTGCATCACCACCGGTGTTGCCCCGGCCCAGGAACTTCACCTCCGCCTCCCGCCCGCCCAGTGACAACACGATCTCGTCCCGGAACAGCAGGGTGGGAAGCGTAATTCCGGTCTGCTCCAGCTCGGTCACATACGTCCTGAACTGGGTCAGGGCCGCGCCGTAATACTGTTTCTCGATCTCACTGTACGGTGTCCCATCGGCTCGCTTCCCGGCGTCGACCATCTTCACCACGGCGTCACGCGTGTCGGCGGCGGACTTGGGCGTGATGAACCGCATCGCCCGGCCCCGCATCTCATCCCGAGTGTGGGTTGTGCTGAGGATCACCGCGGCCGGAAAGGCCTTCTGATACTCGCCGTTGCCGAGCCAGTGGTCGGGGTGCCAGTGGGTATTGACGATGTAGCGGACCGGCTTGGGGGTCAGGCGCCGGATCTCTGAGATCTGGTGCCGCGCCATCGAGGGAAACTGGCCGGTATCGATGACCAGGACGCTGCTGTCGCCCACCACTACGATCGAGTTCCCCGACACGAGGGGCGTGACCCCGTCGGGCGCGATGAAGGCACAGATGCCACGGCGAGGAACGTCCCCTGGTTTCCCCCGGCGGTGACTTCCAGCCGCCGGAGGGTAATCTTGCAGGAGCATGGGCCAGGCGGCGTTCGCCGCCAGGAGTCCTCATGGGGCCCTTCCTGCTGGGTGCGGTCCGGTTACTGCTTGCGGCACAGGCGGCTGAAGCCACGCTGGCCGGAAGCGTGCGCGACGACGTGACGGGCAAGGCCCTCGCCAATGCCGTCGTGGCGTTGCCCGATCTCAATCGGCTCGCGGTCACCGGCGCCGACGGGCGCTATGCCCTGTCCCAGGTCCCGCCCGGACCGCAGCACATCACCGTACGGTATCTCGGGTACGCCCCCCGGACCCTGCATGCGCTGGTGCCGCGGGTTGGCAAGCTCGAGATCAACGTCTCGCTGCATCCCGATCCGCTCCGCCTTCCCGGAATCGAAGTTCGGCCTCAGGTCATCGTGCGCGGGCTCGAGCCGATGTCCGGTCTCGCCTCGCCCGATCGGGCCGCTTCGCTGACGGCGGTGCGCAACCATCCGCTCCTGGCGGAGCCCGACGTTTTTCAGGCCTTGAGCGGTGGTGAGGTCGGGCTCCGGCCCGAGTCCCCCACCGGGGTTCACATCCGGGGCGGAGCGGCGGATCAGACCGGGTACCTGCTGGACGGAATTCCGGTGCTGAGTCCGTATCACGCGGCGGCGCTGTTCAGCGCCTGGAACCCCGACGCGCTGGCTCAGGTCGAGCTCTGGTCCACCGCATCGTCACCGGCCTATCCGGACGCGTTGTCAGGCACCATTGCCGCCGCCACCCGGGCACCCGGGTCGCGGCTGCAGCTTCAGGGCGGCGCCACGACCACCCAGACGCGACTCACCGTCGATGGCCCGGCCGGCTCGGGCGGTGCCGGCTACCTGCTCAGTCTCCGTTCGGCCTATCCCGGTCTCCTCGCCTCGAAGGACGAGGCCTCGTACCTGGGCGGAGAGTCGGGTGACTGGCTGGCCAAGCTGGAAGCGCCGCTTTGGCGCGGCAGGATCCGACTCCTCGGATACGGCAGCGGGAACGAGATCACCAGCGCCGCCCGCGCGACCGCGGGGGACGTACCGGGTGAAAACCCCCGTAACAGTTTCGAGTGGACCAGTCGTTCCCTCGGCGTCGAATGGAGCCGGGTGGTCAGGCGATACAGCATGCGATTGACCGGCTGGACCGCGAGTGGGGATGCCAAGTCCACCTGGACCGCGGAAGCGGGCCGCGCCGGGCTGGGATGGAGCCGGCGCGACCAGGGGCTGCTGGCCGCGGTCGATCACAGCTCGGCCGGCAGCTTCTCCACCCTGGGGGTCCGCTTCCATCGGAGCGAGACGACGTACCAGGTCGCGTCCGACTCGGCTCCGGATCTGTCCCTGGATGCCCGGACGCCGCTCGCCGCCGGATTCCTGCAGCACGTGCGGAGTCTGCGCCGGTTCATCCTCACGCTGGGGGCGTCTCTGGCCGAAACCGACGGGACGTTCTACTCGAGTCCAGCCGTGCAGTTGCGGTGGCAGCCCACGGCGCGGGTCGGGGTGTCAGGCAGCCTGGGGCGGTCGCACCAGTTCGCGCAGTCGCTCCGCAACCCGGAGTCGGTGGTGGGAAGCGTGTTCCCGGTGGACCTCTATCTGGGGGCAGGGGCACCGGGCATTCCGGTCGCGCGAAACGACCAGGTGACGATCGCCGCCGATTACCGTCCGGCCGCCGGCATGCGGCTCGGCCTGCAAGCGTACCAGCGCGCGCTGCACGGAC
>DASWKS010000643.1:0-2245 GCA_036396495.1 Gemmatimonadales bacterium | reverse complement strand
ATCGCCGGAACCAGGCCGAGGATCGGGATCAGGAGCCTGGACCCCGCGGGCCCGCTGCCGGCTACGGCAAGACGACCGGCTTCCCGGGCCCGGGCTGGTTCGGCGGTCGAGGCGAACCTCCGAGCCCCCCGGGGTACAGGTCCGCGAGAAGGGCCGCGAAGATCGCCTGCCCGTTGAAGGCGTGTCCAACCCCGTTGGGGTGCGCCATGCCTTTCTCGTCGCCCTGCCGCAGGAAGGTCTCGTGGGCGCGCACGACCCAGTGCGCGTCGGCGCAATACCCATGGGTCGCGTACCCGCCGTAGATCCCGCTCACGGCATTCCAGCCGTGGGTGAGCGCGGCCGTGGCCCCCGCGCGGTTGATCGAAGCCGCCGCGACCAAATCCAGCCACAGCAGCTCGTCCGGGGTTACTCCCGGGATGGTGCCGAGCAGATTGGCGAGGCTGCCCACGCAATAGGCGCCGGCGTCGTCCTTGGTCATGTCCACGTATTCCGTGATGTACACCCGGTTCGACCGGACCCGGTCCACCGGTTCGAGCGGCGGTTGCGGAACCCCCGGGCCCGGCTCGGGTTCGAGTAACCCCCCGAGCTCGGGCAGCAGCTCCTCGGCAAGTTCCGCGTACCGCGGCGGCAAGCCTCCAACCCCCTCCTCGAGAATGGCCTTGGCGCTCTGGGCGGGGAAGATGCCGAACAAGTTGTTGCACAGGGTTCCCAACCCGAACAGCCCAACGAACCCGCAGTACGCGGCCCCCGCGGCGGGATCGAACGCCGGAGAATCGACGTAGCAAGGCTGCTGGACCACGCAGGCGATCGCGAGACTGGCAAAGCCGGCATCATTCCCGCCGATCGAGACCAGGACCGCGTCGATCTCCCGGGACCCGATGAGCTCGTCCGCCCAGGGGATCTGCTCCCGCAGACTGGCCCGGAACATGTCCACTCTTGCCCCGGTGCAGGCCAGGTGCAGGAAGGTGACCGACGTCCGGGGATCACCCTCTTCCAGCGCGAGCGCGGCCCGGGCCGGCGCCGCATTGGCCGAACGATGACAGTTCTCGTCGTTCCAAATCTCGTTCGGATAGGGTGCCTGCCACTTCGCCGGCGGGAGCCCGGCCTGGAGCAGGCTGATCGTCTGAATCAGGTTGTTGACGGCGCTCTGGGCAGCATCAAAGGCCGCCTGAGCCTGTTGCAGCGCCGTGATCAGGCTGTTGAGGCGGTCCTGGGCGTTCTGCACCGCCTGGTTGAAGTGGTCCTGGGCGGCGGCGAAGGTCGTGAAGGGAAGACCGGCCAGAAAGTCAGCGCACTCCTGAATGGAGGTGAAATCGGTCGGGTTGCAGGCGTCGAGGAAGTCGCCGGCCGCCTGCTGGGCGTCTGCCAGCACCGCCTCGGCCAGTCCCTTCCGCTCCAAGGCATCCTGCAGATTCGCCGCTGCGGCATTGAGCAGCAGCCTGGCGGTCACCAGCTGCTGGAGAGCGGTGTTGAGACTTTGAAGCACCGCTTCCACGTTCTGGGTCACTTCGGGAACGCCCTCTCCCGATGCGTACGAGTCGCCGAAGGACACGATCAGCCAGTCCTGCACGGTCACGACGTCCTCGGCCCAGAGGCCCGGTCCCGGGACCCGGATCACGTGCAGGGCCACCTCGTACGTTCCCTCGGCGCGAAAGTGATGCGTGTAGGTGCAGGAGGTCACCGACGCGGCGAGGAAATCGTTGACGTACCAGACATAGCGACTCCCCGGGGGCAACTGGCACGCGTCGAAGTCGACCGGCCACGAGGACGGATTGATCTGGTCGGCCAGGCGGAAGTAGTCGCGCAGTCCGTCACCGTCTCGATCGGGACCGAACCGGGCCGGGACCGACCACTCGAAAGCCGCTCCCGGAGTGGCCCGACTGAGCGAGGGTTCCGTCAGGGTCGGGTCGACTGTGGAGTCACGGCAGGCGGCGACAGAGACAGCGGCGACACCTGCGACCAGTGCGCTGCGAACGGTGGATCGCATGTTGGCACCATCGGGAAGGGGAACTGCGACCGTCGGCTGCCCCGGCGGAGTGGTTTAGGCTCTTAGAGTGTCTGAAATACACTCACTTCGGGGGGTCCGCAAATCCTGGCTGACTCGCCACTGCACACTATGGTAGGTGCCGGCCCCGACCTGACTGATCCGGGCGACCACGGTGCGGTAGCGCGCCGCCACGTTGTCCCGGTCTGGCGATGGCAGGAAGCGCGAGGAAGCGGGCTTCCGGTCAACAGCCTAGCGGCG
>DASWKS010000642.1:0-3684 GCA_036396495.1 Gemmatimonadales bacterium | reverse complement strand
AGGGAAGGTGGATCGATGCTGTCGGCGTTGAGAATGTATGCGATTGAGGCTGCCTCCGGTGGCTGTACGGCAGGATCCGCGGCTCCGGTGATACGGTAGGCGTTGTGGGCCGCCAGGACCGCCAGGTTGGTGGTCACCGAGATGGTGGACCCCTCGCTTCCGTCGGCCTTGCGATATGCCCCGGCGACAGCCAGGTGCAGCGTGCTGGAGGTGGCATCCTGCTCGAAGAACTCCGTCCAACCTGCCGGCCAATCGACATCGACGGGAGTGCTACCGCTGTCGAAGTAGCCGGAGAGCATGGCGATTAGCAGATCGCCGGACTGGATGCCGCTGGCGAGGCTGACGGTGTGGCTGGTCGACGCAGTCGTCGTGGCGGATGTGTTAGTGGCGACGACTTGAGGGAAGTTCGTAGGCAACGCACTGAAGTACATGTTCAGGGCGTAGTTGCCGGCGGCGATGGAGGCGTTGTCGTTGCCGGTGGGCCAGGTCTGATCCACGTACCAGTAGGCGTTCTGGCCGGCGGCGTTGAAGGTCAGCGTAGAGCCGCCGGTACCCTCTGTGGTGTTGATGTACTTGCCGGCTGGGGTGATGCTACTGGCGGGCATGATAACCAGCCCTGCCATATCCCAGTCGGTGGCGTTGTTTAGGACGTGGTCAGCGGAGTCTGTTCCCGCAAGCCCCAGTGTGCGGTCATGAACATAGAGATTCGCACCACCTCCGCTGAGAGAGTTGCTAATGAAGGCGCGCTGGGTGTAGTCAACATCGGCGGACGTGATCGTCTGATTGCGTGGGTGGGTCGCGACATACAACACGGAAATGTTCTGCGAGGAGGTCAGAGCCAAGGAAGCGTTCGCGTTGTCTGTGCCCCCGGTGCAGGCGCCGTTCAGGCCGTTCGAGTTCGAACCCGCCGCCGCCTCGGTGGGCGTGGTGGTGTTCGCTCCGGAATACCGGCTAATGGCCGCCGAAGAACGGTTGGGAGCGGCACTGAGGCTTACCGTGGCCGCGAACGAGCTTGGTGACCCAAACGCCTGCCAGACTTCGATCCGCGGATTGGCTATGCGCGCCGAGCACTGTGCCTTCTGAAGTGTCCAGGTCAGCCCGCCGCCGCTAATCGAGGAGACCGTGATGCCGGTCCCGTAAATGGCCACAGAGACTAGATAGAGCTGGTCGGTGCCACCGGCCACCGCGGGCAGGCTGTAGGAGCTCTCCGTGATCTGAGCGGTGGTTAGGGTTTCCTGGTGGGCGATGCCGGTGCCGGTGAAAGTGTCGTGGAGGTAGAACACGTCCGGCGCGGCGGTGGTGGGGATCACCTGATTGGCCGCCAGCGAGATGGCCAGGATCGCCCCCAGCAGCAGGGAGGCAATTCCACCCGCCAAGCGCCGGCGGCGCCAGATGGCTGCCATCAGGTACGGGACCAGCGGAACCAGGATGAGGAAGGCCGCACCCCCTTCCGGCACGGTGACCACCGGGGTCGCCAGGTTGGTCGGATCCGCGATCGAGTCGTAGTCCAGAATGAAACTGGCGCCGCCGGTTAGGCTGTTGACCGTAACAAGGACTCGGAGCAATCGAGGATCGGCGGCGGTAAAGGTTTGTTGCGCTCCGCTGCCGATGGTCAACGTCAACGGATTAGCGGTGTTGCTGTCGATGGTGGTGCTGGTGGAGCGGACGATCAGCTGTGGATCGGTCCCGTCGGTCTTGGTGTGATGGACAGATACCGTGATGTTTACCGCGGAAACGATTGGCTTGATCGGGACCGCACCGATCGCCCAGGGGACGGCCGAGGCCGGGGAGATGCTCCAGGACATGGTGACCGAGACCGCCCCCGGCTCGGTGCTGGCGGCCGCCAGCGTCTGGGCGCCCGAAGTCCCGGGCTCCGCCGCGGTTAGATTCCACCGCTGGGTCTGCCCTGCGCCGACACTGAGCGAGCTGCAGAGTGTTCCGAGATCATCACCCTCGCAACCTACCGTGTCGAAGACCAGCTCATTGGTCGCTGAGGTCACATCCACAGTAGCCGGGCCGGCTGAGTTGCCGTTGGCGGAGGCAAAAGTCCCCAGCGGCGTAGTTTGGTCCACGCCGGTGAAGGTGGCTACACCGGCCTTGGCGCCATTGATGACGTTGGCGCTGAAGGTGATCACGACGTTGTTGGTGCCTGTGGCCGGCGCGATCAGCCGCCAGATCTCCACCCGGGTGTCGGTCGCGGAGGCTACCGAGCCGACCTGCGTCAGCCCTACGCCGTTGTAGGTAACCGAGCTGACGATTTCGCTGTTCTGGTTGTTCAGGGTGACCCCAACCAGCATCAGCCGGTTGGTGCCGGAGGTGGTGTGCGAGATGGTGAGGCCGGTGCGTTGGGTCTGGCCGCTCGACGTGGCATCGACAGTTGGCGCCGAGCCACCGGCCGGCTTGAGCGGGGCGGCAACGATCGCCCAGAGCCTGGCCTCGGACGACGTCCAGGACATCGTCACTGAGCCTGCGCCGGCTTCCTCGGATCCTGCGCCGACGGAGTTGGTGTCGTCTATTCCGGTCCGATCGTTGTAGCGCTCGGTCTGGTTGGCTCCGGCGGTGAGGGTGACAGTGTTCGTTGCAATGTTGCGAATGCCGACGGTATCGACGACCAACTCACCCGCAGCGCTCGAGAGGGTTACGGTCGGGGTCGTGTCGTTCCCGCCATTGGTCCCGGCGCTGCCAAACGGGGTGGTCTGGTCAACACCGGTGAAGGTGATGGCGCCGGCGACCGCGCGGCAGTTGATGTCGAACGTCATGAAGACATCGTTGGTGCCGGTCGTCGGGTCCTTGATGTACCAGAGCTCCGAGCGGATCCGGTTGCTCCCGAACGCGGCATTATCGATGGCAGTCGCAAGGAAGGTCATGGGCTGCCCGGCGTAGGTCATGCTTGCAACGCTCGCCATAGTCCCACTGGTGGCATGGTAGATGTTGACGCCGACCACCAGGACCTTGTTCGTGCCGCTGGAGCTGACCGTATGGGAGACCGTCAGGCTGCCGACCTGGTTGTCACCCGTGTTCCCCTGGGACCCGGACTGGAAGGAGATCGCGCCGCCCGAAGCCGGCTTAATGGACACCGCGCCAATAGCCCAGTGGTCGTCCGAACCACGGGTCCAGGACATCGTCACAGAGGCAGCCCCCGCCTCCGTACTCCCCGCACCCAACGTTGCAGGCGCTCCGGAGAGTTCCTGCAGGTTCCAGCGCTGGGTCTGGCCGGCTCCCACCGTGAGCGAAGTGCAGCTCTCGCAGGCGACCGTATCAAAGACCAGCTCGCCGGAGGCCGAGGTCACATTCACCGATGGCTCTGTGGTTGGCGCTTGTCCGGTGGCCGAGGCAAACGTGCCCAGCGGAGTGGTCTGATGCACGCCGGTGAAGGTCATCACGCCCACCGTGGCCGCCCGGCGGAGCGGCGCGCTGAACGTAATGATGACGTTGTACGTCCCCGTGGGCGGAGCAATCAGGCGCCAGATCTCCACTCGGGCATCGTCCACGCTCGTCGCGGTGCCGACAGAAGTCAGCGCCACACCGTTGTAGTTCACCGACGTGACCGTCTCCGCCCTATCGTTGACGAAGGAGATTCCAACCAACATCAGCCGGTTCGATCCCGAGCCGGTGGTGTGGGAGATGGTCAACGTGCTGGGGCGCGTGTCTGCGGTGGAGACAGCATCGAGCTGAGGCGGGCTG
>DASWKS010000641.1:0-27838 GCA_036396495.1 Gemmatimonadales bacterium | reverse complement strand
GCGAAGTGACTGAGGCCCTCGTTGAGCCAGGTCTCCTCCACGTTGCCGCCTCGCACCAGCACGTGCTGGTTGAAGCTGATCATGTGCTGGAACTCGTGGATCAGCGTCGGCTTGAGCCGTACCAGGGTCTGGACCCGGGTGGCCGCGGTGCAGGTCGGGGTGGCCGGAACGGGAACCATGGCATAGAACACCTCCCCATGATTGGACCCCGTGATGTTGAGCAGATCGCCGCCGAAGAAATACCCCAGAATCCGCCCCTGGCTGCAATCGGGCGTCAAGGCGTTCACGGCGTCGGTGAGCAGGATGATGGTGACCCCGTTGATGTCGAGGTCCGACTCGGTGCCGAAGGCGTTGTTATCGATCGGATAGTGATACAGATCGAACAGACGCTTGAGATCGTCCAGGTCCGCCTGAGTCAGCGAATCAGCCGTCGGCACCGTGTTGTCCAGGTAGACCGCGACCTTGCTCCCGACCGAACGCGCGACCGCCGTCACGGTGTCGAAGGTGTTGCAATCGGTGGTCTTGCAGACGGCGAACTTCCGCTCCGACCCGGGCTCGGGCGGTGGAGTCCCGGCCGGTGGGGAACGCGGAATCGAAGGCCGGTTGCGGGGATCGGCCGCCAGCTGCCGCTCCCGCTCCCGCAGACCGCGGTGAAACGCCTCTGCTACCCCCGCACCGCGTCCCTGGGCCAGGGCCGAAGCCGGGGCACCCGCCGCCGGCGACGCTGCAAAGGACCCCTCCGGCCCTACTCGAACCGAGTAGCCGCCCGAGACCCCAGCGTCGGTGACCGTACCGGCGCCGGAGACCAGCGCAAAGACATACTCGGCCTCGGCCCCGCTGGCGGCCGGGAGCCTGATGCAGCCGTTGGCGGTGGCTGGATTGACCACCTGATGTTGTCCCACCGCCAGTTGCACCGAGGTGGGACTGGAGCAGTTGGCTCCGCCCGCGGGAGGGGAGCCTCCATCGTCGCCGCCGCAGGCGGCGGCCAGGGTAAGTCCGGCCAACCAGGCGGGACGTAGCGGAGAACCGGACATTTTAGTCGAGGTTTGGATTCTCGTAACTTAAGTCACGACAATGGTTTTTGACAATAAAGCGCAGGCCGGATAGGTTTGCCCCGTGCCGGAGGCCAAACGGTCGGCTCCGGTCTGCGGAGCTTGGCGCAACGGGTTCGCTCTTCCTAAAAGGGACGCGCCCACCCCAGGTTGCCAGCACCAATGACCCCACTTGGTGCTCTGACGTCGTTCCGCGTCCGGAGCGAGGCCGGACACCGTGACATGAAGGACGGAGCCCCCCGAGTGTCCCGCTGGACGCCCGGTGTGGTGCGCGCGACGTGGCCTTCGTTCACCTGCACACCCATAGCGAATTCTCGCTGCTCGACGGAGCCAACCGGATTCCCGAGCTGGTCGCCCACGTCAAGAAGCTGGGAATGGACAGCCTGGCGATCACCGACCACGGCAACCTGCACGGGGCCTGGGCCTTCTATGAGAACGCCCGGGCAACCGGGATCCGGCCCATTCTCGGCTTCGAAGCCTATCTGGCTTTCGGACCCCGCCAGGCTCAGCAGAAGCCCGCCTGGGCGCCGGCCCACTACAGTCACCTCGTTCTGCTGGCGAAGGACCAGACCGGCTACCAGAACCTGATCCGCTTGAGCTCCATCGGATACAAGGAAGGGTTCTATCGCCGCCCCCGGATCGACCGCGAGGTGCTGGAGCGCCATTCCCAAGGGATCGTCGGGCTGGCCGCGTGCCTCTCGGGCGAAATCGCGCTGTGGTTGCGGATGGGCCGGTATGACGATGCCCGGGCCAGCGCCGAGTGGTTCGCCCGGACCTTCGCGCCGGGGGACTTCTGGCTCGAGATCCAGGAGCACGGCATCCCGGAAGAAGCCACCGTGCGCGACGGGATGCTGCGCCTGGGGCAGGAGCTGGGGTTGGGGGTGGTGGCCACCAACGACGCGCACTATCTGCGGCGCGACGACGCCGAGGCCCACGACGTGTTGCTGGCGATCGGCACCGGCGCCGACCTGGATGACCCCAAGCGGTTCCGGTTCACCGGGCAGGAATCGTACGTGAAGAGCGAGGCGGAGATGCGGGCGCTCTTCCCCGATTTGCCCGACCCCATCAGCCATACCCAGCTGGTCGCCGACCGCTGCGAGTTCGATTTCGAGAAGCGGTATTACGTGCCCAGCTTCCCCCGTCCCGCGGGCTTCGACACCGATGAAGGATTGCTGGAGCATCTGGCCCGGGCCGGCGCGGTGACGCGGTACGGCGATCCGCTGCCCCCGGCCATCGAGGATCGGCTGGCCTACGAGCTCGGGGTCATCAACACCGCGGGCTACGCCGGCTATTTCCTCATCGTGGAGGATTTCATCAGCGCCGCCCGGGGCCGGGACATCCCGGTGGGGCCGGGCCGGGGCTCGGTGGCCGGATCGCTGGTGGCCTACGCGCTCCGGATCACCGACGTCGACCCGCTCAAGTTCGATCTGCTGTTCGAACGCTTCCTCAATCCCGAGCGGGTATCGATGCCCGACATCGACGTCGACTTCTGCTTCGAGCGCCGGGGCGAGGTGATCGACTACGTGCGGGAGCGCTACGGCCGCGACAGCGTGGGACAGATCATCACGTTCGGCACCATGAAGGCGCGGGCCGCCGTGAAGGACGTGGCGCGGGTGCTCAAGATTCCGCCCGGCGAAGCCGATCGGCTCTCCAAGCTGATCCCGTCCGGTCCGGCCTACAGTCTGACCATTCCCGAAGCGCTCCAGAAGGTCACTGAGCTCAGGGAGCTGGTGAAGGAAAACCCGGTCTACCAGCGGATGGCGGAGCTGGCTTCGCGGATCGAGGGGATGTCACGCCACGCGAGCGTGCACGCCGCCGGCGTGGTGATCGCGCCCGGACCGCTGGACCAGTACGTGCCGGTCTGTACCGCCCCGACCAAGGGCGCGGGCGCGGGCCTGGACGGCGAAGACGCCATCATCTGCCAGTACGACATGGTGGCGCTCGAGAAGGTCGGCATGCTCAAGATGGACATGCTGGGCCTCAAGACCCTTACCGTCATTCACGACGCGCTGGAGAGCATCCTGGCGCGGACCGGTGAGCGGCTCGATCTCACCGCGATGGAGTTCGACGACCCGGCGGTCTACGCCATGCTCCGCAAGGGTCGCACGGCGGGCGTCTTCCAGTTCGAGTCGCCGCTGGCGACCGATACGCTGCGCGCCATGCGGTGCGACCGGTTCGACGACCTGGTGGCCAGCAACGCGCTGCTCCGGCCCGGTCCGCTCGACGCCGGGATGCACACGGTGTTCATCCGGCGCAAGCTGGGACAGGAACCGGTCAGCTATCCCCATCCCTCGCTGCGGGAGGTGCTCGAGCCCACCTACGGCGTCATCACCTATCAGGAACAGGTGATGCGCATCGCCAACGTGCTGGCGGGGTTCTCGCTGGCCGAAGCCGATGTGCTCCGGAAGGCCGTGGGCAAGAAGGACGCGGAGCTCATCAAGAAGGAGTTGGGAAAATTCGTCGAACGCGCGGTGGCCAAGGGCGTGGACCGGAGGAAGGCGGAGGAGATCTCGGCCCAGATCGAGACCTTCGGCCGCTACGGCTTCAACAAGTCGCACTCGGTGGCGTACTCGGTGCTGTCGTATCACACCGCCTGGCTCAAGACCCATTACCCGGCCGATTTCCTCGCGGCGCTGTTGTCCTCGGAGATCGGCGACACCGACAAGGTGGTGCAGTACATCAACGAGGCCCGGGAGCTGGGGCTCGACGTGCTGCCGCCCGACGTCAACGAGTCGGGCTACAAGTTCACCGTGGTCGGCCCCCGGCGGATCCGTTTCGGGCTGGGGGCGGTCCGCAATGTGGGCCGGGGCGCCATCGACTCCATCATTGTCGCCCGCCACACCCAGCGGTTCGAATCGCTGGCCGACCTGGTGGACCGGATCGACCTGCGGCTGGTGAACAAGCGGGTCCTCGAGTCGCTGGTCGCGGCCGGCGCCTGCGATTCGCTCGAAGGACATCGGGCCCAGTTGTTCGTGGCCCTCGATACCGTGCTGGCCGAGGCCAGCCTGCGGCAGCAGGAGCGCGAGGCCGGTCAGGCGTCGCTCTTCGGCGAGGCGGTGCCGACCCGGCCGACCCACGCCGCTCTGCCTAACGTGCCCCCCTGGCTGGAAGCCGACCGGCTCACCCGCGAGAAGGATGTGCTGGGCTTCTTCATCTCGGGCCACCCGCTGGACCGCTATCGGACCGAGGTCGAGCTGTTTTCCACCCGCTCGACCGCCACCCTGGGCCAATGGAGCGAGCACCAGGTGACAGTGGCCGCGGTGGTGACCGCCGTCAAACGGCAGATCTCCAAGAAGACGGGGAAGGAGTACGCCCGCCTTACTCTGGAGGACTTTCACGGCACCGCCGACGCCCTGGTGTTCCCCGACAGCTGGGCCAAGCTCAACCAGGTAATCGGGACGGACCGGGCCATGCTGCTGACGGGCGGCTTTTCCGCCCGCGACCGGGGCGAGGATGTCGCGCCGTTCGTGGTGGAGAACGCCCAGCCCCTGGACGATCTCCGGAAGTCGGGCTCCCTGGCGATCAGCCTGCGGTGGTCGGGAGCGAACGGGATCCCCCCCGAGGTGGTCCGCTCCGCGGCGGCCCTGTGTGCCGCGCATCCCGGCCCGGCTCCCGTCTATATTGAGTGGACCGGCCCCGACGGCGTCCTGGTACGCCTGAAGTCCCGCCGGCACCGTATCGAACCCCAGGAAGAGGTCGTCACTGCACTCCGGGGCCTCCTGGGCCCGGACGGCGTCACGTTCGTAAGAGCAGGCTAGGCGAATGTCCCTTGCCCGGTGCCCGATGCCCATGACAGAGCTGGGGTAGAGCGGCGATGGCGAATCACTACGTGCTGGACGTAGAGAAGCCACTGCTCGATCTGGAGCGCCAGATCGAGGAGCTGCGCAAGCTCGGAGGCGATCAGGGTATCGACGTGGCCGAAGAGATCGGCCTGCTGCAGACCAAGCTGGACGGGATGCGGGAGGAGATCTACCGCAACCTCACGCCGATGCACCGGGTCCTGCTGGCCCGCCATCCGAAACGGCCCTACGCGCTGGACTACCTCAACACCGTCTTCACCGACTTCATCGAGTTGCACGGCGACCGGCTGTTCCGGGACGATCCCGCCATCGTGGGCGGGTGGGCCCGGATAGCAGGCCAGTCGGTCATGGTGATCGGCCACCAGAAGGGTCGCGACACCAAGGAGAACATCCGCCGCAACTTCGGCATGCCTCATCCGGAGGGCTACCGCAAAGCGCTCCGGCTGATGCGGCTCGCCGCCCGGTTCCACGCGCCCATCGTGACACTGGTCGACACGCCCGGCGCCTACCCCGGCCTGGGCGCGGAGGAGCGAGGCCAGTCCGAAGCGCTGGCCACCAACATTCTGGAGATGAGCGCGCTGGAAACCCCGACCATCGCGGTCGTAATCGGCGAAGGGGGATCCGGCGGGGCGCTGGCACTGGGAGTCGCCGACCGGGTCATCATGTTCGAGAATTCGGTCTATTCGGTGATTTCACCCGAGGGGTGCGCGGCCATTCTGTGGAAGGACGCGACCCAGCGAGAGCGGGCGGCCGAAGCGCTCAAGCTGACCGCCCAGGACCTGCTGCGGCTCAAGCTCATCGACGAGATCATCCCTGAACCCCTGGGCGGAGCGCACCAGGACCCCGACGCGGCCGCGGAGGTGCTGCGCGAAGCGCTGATCCGCCATCTCGGTGAGCTCAAGCGCCTCCGCCCCGAGCGGCTGGTCCGTCGCCGGGTCGAGAAGTACGCCGCGATGGGAACGTTCGCCGAGGTGTGATGCCCGCCACAGTGGAAGTGCGGTTCAAGGGCATTCGCAAGGACTATTTCCTCTGGTCCGACGAGTCCGAACCGCTCAGACTGCGCGATCCGGTGATCGTGGAAGTGGAGCGAGGCTTCGATTTCGGCCTGGTCAGCTTGGTGGGGGACACCGCGGCCAAGAAGTGCACCAGCTGTTCCTCTTGCGCCGTTGGCGCCGACCAGCCGGACCCCGCCAATGCCCAGCGGGCGGTGGTGCGGCGCGCCAGTCAGGAGGAGATCCGACAGGCCAACGAGCTGCGCCGCCAGGAAGAGGAAGTCCGCAAGAGCGTGACCGAAAAGGCGCGGACCCATGGACTCGCCATGCGGATCTCCGATGCCGAGTGGCAGTGGGATCGCAAGAAGCTCACCGTGTATTTCACGGCGGAGCAGCGGGTCGACTTCCGCAACCTAGTCCGGGAGATGGCGGGCCAGTACCGCACCCGGATCGAGCTGAGGCAGATCGGGATGCGCGATGAAGCCGCCCGCCTGGGCGGAGTGGGCCGGTGCGGCCGGGAGTATTGCTGCTCCACCTGGCTCAAGGACTTGTCGCCGGTGAGCCTGAGCCTGGCCAAGGACCAGCATCTCTCGCTCAACCCGGCGCAGATCTCGGGCGGCTGCGGACGGCTGCTCTGCTGTCTCCGCTACGAGCACGAGTTCTACGTCACCAGCCGCAAGCGGTTCCCCAAGGAAGGCAAGACCCTGCGGACCGGCCGGGGCCCCGAAAAGGTGGTGGCCGTCGACATCTTCCGAGAACGGGTGTTCCTGCGGAATGACGAGCTGGGACCTCGAACCGTGCTGCTGGCCGACCTCAAGGCCGAGCTGGAAGCGCTGGGCGAACCGTTGATCGCCGCCCCCGTGGTGGACCCGGCCCCCCCGCCCGCGGCAGGGCCCGTCGCCGTTCCCGCTCTGCCGGCCGCGGCCCAGAAAGACGCTACACCGGCGGTAACCCCCCGGCGCCGCCGCCGGCGGCGCCGCAACCGGAGAGGTGGACCGCCGGGGGGCTCTCCCAGCACCGATCAGACCCCGAGCTGATGCCCCGGTTCTACCTCACGACCGCCATCGACTATTCCAACGGCGATCCGCACCTCGGGCACGCGCTGGAGAAGGTGGGCGCCGACGCTATCGCCCGCTATCGCCGGCTCCGGGGCGACCAGGTCCATTTTCTCATGGGGATGGACGAGCACAGCCAGTCGGTGATTCAGGCGGCCGAGAATGGCGCCGTGACCCCACGCCAGTGGGTCGATGAGATGGCCGAGCGGTTCCGGCGCTTCTGGCAGCGGCTGGAATGTAGCAACGACGACTGGATTCGGACGACGGAGCCGCGGCACCAGGCCGGAGTCACGGCGCTGCTGCAACGGATCCAGCGGCATCACCCGGACGACCTCTATCAGGGGGAGTACGAGGGGCTTTACTGCACCGGCTGCGAAGAGTTCAAGACCGACGCCCAGATCGCCAACGGCCGATGCATCGAGCACCCCACGCTCGACCTGGTGCCGACCAAGGAACGCAACTGGTTTTTCCGGCTGAGCCGCCACGGCGACCGGCTGCTCCAGCTGATCCGATCGGGCCAGTATTTGGTCGAGCCCGAGATCCGGCGCAACGAGGTGCTGCGGCTGATCGAAGGCGGGCTGCAGGATCTATCCATCTCGCGGCAGCGGATGCCGTGGGGCATTCCCTTTCCAGGCGATGAGCAGCAGACGGTGTACGTCTGGTTCGACGCGCTCATCAACTACCTCTCGGCCACCGGTTTTCCCGAGGCGGGCTACGAGCGGCTCTGGCCCGCGGATCTGCATGTCATCGGCAAGGGGATCACCCGGTTTCACTGCGTGATCTGGCCGGCGATGCTGCTGTCCGCCGAGGTGGCCCTGCCCCGCCGGGTCTGGGCCCACGGGTACGTCCAGTGGGAAGGCGCCAAGATGTCGAAGACAGCGGGCACCGCCGTGACCCTCGATAGCGCCATGGGTCGCCACGGGGTCGACGCGCTGCGCTATTACCTGCTGCGCGAGATCGGGTTCGAAGCGGACGGGGACTTCACCTGGGAACGGTTCGACGGCCGGTACAACGCCGACCTGGCAGACGGACTCGGCAATCTGGCCTCACGCTCGCTGGCCATGCTGGAGCGCTACCGGGACGGCGTGGCGCCGCCGGTCACGGATGGCACCACGCTGGACCAGGCTGGAGCGGCGGCGCTCAAAGCCTATGCCGGCGCCATGGATCGATTCGACCTGAGGACCGGCGCCGATGCCGCGTGGTCCCTGGTCTCCACGGCGAACCACTACATCGTCCAAACCGAACCCTGGGCGCTGGCCAAGGCGAAGCGCGATGCCGACCTCGATGCCGTCCTGGCGGCCCTCTGCCGCTGCCTCTATCGCCTCACCGTCATGAGTGCGCCGTTCATGCCGGGCAAAGCACTGGAGCTGTGGTCGGCCCTGGGTCAGACAGGTGAGATCACCGCGGAGTCATGGAACCAGCTGGGGACTCCACCGGTCGAGGGCGTCAAGACCACCAAGCCCCCGGTACTGTTTCCCAAGCCGAACCCGGCCAGAACTGAGGAGGGAGGAGGTTAGAGGGGGGAGGGAGGAATAAACTGGAGAGTGCCCAATGCCGAATGCCCATTGCAGAGGGCGCCACAGGCAATCCCCTTCTGCCATGGGCACTGGCCATTGGGCACTCTCCAGTTCACTCCCCCCTCCTCCCTCCCCCCTCCTACCTGTTAGGCGAGAGTGTCCCGTCGAAGATGGTGCGCCACACCTGGAACTCGGCCCGGAAGACTCCCCGCGCGATGGACGAATCAGCCGCGAACAATCCGCGCGCCTCCGCCTCGTCGGCCGCCCGCACCAGAATCAGTCCTACGTCTCCGTAGCGTCCACCCAGCACCAACCGGCCATCCTGTCGCAGCTTCATCAGGTTCTGGGAGTGGGTCCGGAAATGGACCTGTTCGCTGGGCAGTTTGGCCTGGTCCCAGGCCGGGCCGGTGCGAATCGTCACGGCGAACAGGGTATCGGCCGGCGCCAACAGTCCCAGCAGCAACATGAGCATCGTGCGTTCCAGGGAAGAGGGAAAGTGGGAGGAGGAGGGAATGAACCGGAGAGTGCCCAATGCCGAATGCCCATGGCAGAGGGGGAATATTGGGCGACCCCTTCTGCAATCGGCATTGGGCACTGGGCACTCTCCAGTTTATTCCGCCTTCCAGCCTCAGGCAGCAGCCGCTTGATGAACCATAGAGCGCTACCTCAGCAATCTCGAGAGTCGCTCCCCCAGGAGCCGGCGCTCGGGTTCGGTGCCCGCCAGGTCCATCGCCCGGCGGAGCGCCACGGCGGATGCCTCGCGATCGCCCGAAGCTTCCAGGAACACCGCCCGGGCCGCGGGAAACCAGGCGTACCGCCGCATGGCGGGATGCGCCTCCAGCCCATCGAGCGCGGCCAGCGCAGCGCGGGGACCATGGACCCGGCCCAGTGCCACGGCCCGGTTGAGTCGGACCACCGGCGTCGGCTTGGCCTGGAGCAGCTGATCGTAGAGACTCAACACCCGGACCCAGTCGGTCCGCTCCACATCCGGCGCGACCGCGTGGCAGGCGGCGATCGCGGCCTCCAGATGATAGATCGTCTCCTCGTCCCCGGCCGCGGAACGGCCCAGCCAGGCCAGACCGGCGGCGATCATGGGCTGATCCCACCCGGCGCGGTCCTGGTCGGCCAGCAGAAGCAGGTCGCCCGACCGGTCGGTACGACTGCGAAGCCGGCTGCCCTGCAGGTGCATCAGCGCGAGCAGGGCCAGTAGGGCGGGCCGGGCCGTGAGCGGATTGGCCGCCAGCAGTTGCGCCAGCCGGATCGCCGCCACGCACAGGTCCTCACGGACGACCTGCTCCCCCGCGGTGGCGGAATACCCCTCGTTGAACATCAGGTACAGCGTCTCCAGGGCGCTTTCGATCCGGTCGTGAAGGGCCTGGTCGGACGGCAAGTCGAAGGCCACCTCGGCCTCTCGCAGGCTTCGCTTGGCCCGGACCAGGATCTGCGCCACGGCCGAGGGCTGGGCCAGAAAGGCTCGGGCGATCTCCCCGACGCCGAATCCGCCCACGGTCTTGAGCGCCAGCGCGACCCGGCTCCGAGACGGCAACGACGGATGACAGCAAAGCAGCAGCAGCCGCAGCTCGGCGTCGCCCGCATCGTCGTCGGTCGGAGGGTCATCAGCCCACTCCGCCATCAGGGCGGCATGATGGCGATCCCGCACCGCCGCTTCCCGCAGCCGGTCCAGCGCCCGATTCCGGGCGACCTGCATCAGCCAGCCGGCCGGATTCTCGGGCTGGCCGCGGTAGGGCCACGTTTCCAGGGCTCGCAGGACGGCATCCTGGACCGCGTCCTCGGCCAGATCCAGGTGCTCGGGTCCGAGCCGTCGGGTCAGGACGGCGACGATTCGCCCGGCCGAGGTTCGGAAGAGCTGGTCCATCAGGGCGCTGCCACGCAAGCGGCTTTCATGCGACCCTCACGATCTCTTGGCCTGGATCCAGACACAATGGTAGGTGTCCTGGATGCGCGGGTGAGTCGTCTCCCCAACACACGCCATCGTGAGGCCAGCCATGGAGCGGAAAATGTCGACCGGTGTGACCCACATTCCGAAGGCCACCGAAGCTGCCCTTATGGGTAAGGAGGAGCTGATTCGAGCCATTCTCGACGTGCTCGATCGCACCTGGACCGAAGTAGAGGGCCCCGGAGCGCTCCAGTGGCTGGAGGAGTTCTTCCGCAAGCTGGATGAGCCGACGCTCCGAGCCATCGGATACCAGCAAGGCGCGTTCGAGCCGGACCTCGAGCCGGATGAAGGGGAAAGCCGGAGTGCAGGACCGGGCCAGACAGCTTGAGCGGTGGTAAGGAGCAAAGGAGATTCAACATGGGCCGGGTACGTGACTTCATGACGCAGGATACCGTGGTGGTTGATCCGGAGCTGTCGCTCCGCAACTTGGTGGAACTGCTCGCCCAGAAACACATCACCGGCGTGCCGGTCGTGGCAGGCCACAGAGTCGTCGGCGTGGTCACCATGGATGATGTGGTGGAATTCCTGGCATCGGAGCCGACAGTCCCCTCGGCTGAGGAAGAGACGGTGGAACAGGACGAGACCGAGCCGGTCGATCGCTGGGTCGAAGGAGAGGAGTCGGTCAGCAACTTCTTCGTCGACGAGTGGGCCGACGCCGGCGCGGACGTGACCGAGCGCTTCGAAGCTGTTCACGGCCCGGAGTGGGACCAGCTGGGCGAGCACAACGTGGAAGAAGCCATGAGCCGCCGGCTCCTGACCATCGGCCCCGAGGACAGCATCGCCGATGCCGCCCGGAAGATGGAACAGGAAGCCGTTCATCGGCTGCTGGTGATGGACGGCGACACCCTCTTCGGGATCCTGACCACGACTGACGTGACCCGCGCGGTGGCCCAGTCCCAGGCTTAGCTGGACCGGTCGAGTTCCTCGATGGCTCGAATCTCCAGGCTGCCGAACTGGAGATGGGGACAGGACTCGGCCATCTGGCGGGCTTGGTCGTAGCTGGAGGCCTCCAGCAGCCAGAACCCACCCAGAATCTCCTTGGTCTCGACAAAGGGACCGTCGGTCACATGCAGTTTGCCGTTCCGGCGGGAGACAACCCGTCCCTCACCATCCCTCAGCTTTTCCCCCAGCTGCAGGTTTCCCGAGGCGCGCAGTCCTTGACTCCAGGCGATGTACTTCTGGATGACGGCCTGGGTTTCGGCGGGGCCGAGGGAGGCGAAGGCGGCGTTGTCGTCCCGGGCGACCATCAGAAAGCGGGGCATGACTCTCTCCGTAAGGGTTCGTCTAATGACGGGCGAGGTCTCAGAGAATCGACAGTTACCGCGGCTTCGGTCGGCCAGGCCACTGAATGATCATACCCGGCATTCCCCCGGGTCGCACGGCGCTGCCTGATCGTAGTGGTGAGGCTCCTCGTTGGCCCCCAACTCGATCACCTGGCTGGCCCTGCTGCCATACCGATAGACCGTTACCCCCTTGAGCCCGAGCTCCCAGGCGCGGCGGTAGGCATATGCCACCTCATGCTGTGTGGCGTCGCCGGGAAGGTTGATCGTCTTCGATACCGAGCTGTCGACATGGCGCTGAAAGGCAGCCTGGATCGCGAGATGGTCATCGACGGAAAGCTCAAGTGCAGTCACGAACAGCCGGCGGAAGGACCGCGGAATGCCTTCCGCCTCGCCCAGGCGTCCCTTTTCCACGACCTCCGACACGGCAGCCTCGGGGTCGGCGACGTGCCGTTGGAGGCACTCGTACAGTAGCGGAGCCACTTCGGTCATCGGGTTTCCCCTCAGCGTGTGGCGGCGGCGATAGGCCAGCGCGAAGAGCGGCTCGATGCCGGCGGTCGTGCCAGCAATGAGACTGATGGTTCCGGTTGGCGCGATGGCGGTGCAGGCCGCATTCCGGCGGCAGCGCCCCTCCGGCTCATAGACGCTTCCCCGCCAGGCGGGGAAGACTCCGCGCTCGGCCGCAAGCGCGTGGGACGTTTCTGCCGCGGTCTCGCTGATGGTCCGCATCAGACGGTCCGCCAGCCGGACCGAGCGGCGCGATCCGTAAGGAATGCCAACCCGCAGCAGGAGCTCCGCAAAGCCCATCACACCGAGCCCGAGCTTCCGGGTGCGCCGGGTGGCCTCATCGCAGCTGGCCAGCGGGAGCCGGTTTACCTCGATCATGTCATCCAGGAAGCGGGTTGCGGTGCGGGTGAGGCCGCGCAGCCGCTCCCAGTCCACCACCGCTTCGCCCCGTTCGCCGAGTGCCAGATGGGCAAGGTTGAGCGATCCGAGATTACAGGACTCGTACGGAAGCAACGGCACTTCGCCGCACGGATTGGCGGCTTCGATCGCGCCCAGCTGAGGCGTCGGATTCGCCCGGTTGATCGCGTCACCGAAGAGGAGACCGGGCTCTCCGTTGCGCCACGCCGCCTCCACAATTGTGCCGAAGACCTCCGTCGCCCGCACCCGCCCCACCACCGTACGGCGAACCGGGTGGATCAGGTCATAGCGGTCGCCCCGGCGGTACGCTTCCATGAAGGCGTCGGTCATCCAGACCGAGGTATTGAAGTTCCGGAGCGCATCCTCCTGCAGCTTGGCGCGCACGAAGTCGAGGATGTCCGGATGATCTACCCGAAGCGTGGCCAGATTGGCCCCGCGGCGGCGGCCGCCCAGCTTCACCTGCTCGGTGGCGGTGTCGAAGACCTTCATGAATGACACCGGGCCCGAGGCCTCGCCACCGGTCGAGGCCAGCACCTCGCCTTTGGGACGAAGCTGCGAGAATGAGAAGCCGGTGCCACCACCGCTGCGCTGAATCAGCGCCATGTCCTTGACGGCCTCGAAGATCCCCTCGAGCGAATCGGGGACCGGCAGCACGAAGCAGGCGCTCAATTGTCCCACCGCGGTCCCGGCGTTCATCAGCGCGGGGGAGTTCGGTAGAAAGTCGAGCGAGCCGAGCAGACCGCGAAACTCCTCGGCCCACTCCAGCGCCTGGGCCGGAGTGCCGAGCAGCTCTTCGGCCCGGCTCACGGCCCAGGCTACGCGGTCGAACAGCTGGTCCGGTGTCTCGATCGGTCGGCCATCGGGACCCCGAGCCAGATATCGTGCCTCGAGCACCCTCAGGGCATTCTCGGAAAGCGTGGTACTGGTCGCCAGGGTCACACGGTCTTCCTCAAGGATCTGCAATTCCATAGTAGCGCGCGGGCCATGAACCGGAGCCACGGCAGCCCTGAGAATCGCTTCACAAGCGGACATGAAGGGTCCCTCGGCCTTGCTTCACGTCGAGTTCAACGGACATGACCGAGTTTCTGTGGCATGGAACAGCGATCCGAGATCCGTCCCTGGAGAAGGATGGTGGTCTGGCTGGTGCTGCTGGGCATCACCATGGCGGTGTTGCAGCTGGCCGGGTCACGAATGGGACAGGCCACCGAGATCAGCTACTTCCGGTTCCGCACGGAGCTCGACTCGAACAACATCGCCCGGGTGGAGATTCTGCCCGATTCCCGGGAGATCCGCGGGGAGTTACGGCGCCCCGTCACGATCGCCGAGCGCCAAGTGAGTCGGTTCCGGGCATTCCTTCCCTTTGCCGACCCGGCGCCGGTCGTGTGGCTCCTGGAAGAGAAGGGAGTGGAAATCGCGGCCGGGCGGGGCGGGATGTCGTGGCTCACCATCCTGTTCGCCGCACTGCCATGGCTGCTCATCTTCGGAGTCTGGGCGCTGATGTTCCGGCAGATGCGGGCGGGGGCCGCGAATGCACTTTCCTTCGGGCGACTCGGCGCCCGGACCGTGCGGGCCGATCGGCCGAAAGTGACGTTCGCCGACGTGGCCGGGGCGGACGAGGCCAAGGAAGAGCTCAAGGAAGTGATCGAGTTTCTCAAGGACCCCAGCCGGTTCCAGCGGCTGGGAGGCAGAATGCCGAAGGGGGTGCTGCTGACCGGGCCGCCGGGAACCGGCAAGACCCTGCTGGCCAGAGCAGTGGCGGGAGAGGCCGGCGTGCCCTTCTTCTCGATTTCGGGCTCCGATTTCGTCGAGATGTTCGTCGGGGTCGGCGCCGCTCGAGTGCGGGACCTGTTCCAGACCGGCAAGGCGCAGGCGCCCTGCATCATCTTCATCGACGAGCTGGACGCTGTAGGGCGACAGCGCGGGGCCGGTCTGGGTGGAGGCCACGACGAGCGGGAACAAACGCTCAACCAATTACTGGTGGAGCTCGATGGGTTCGAGCCCTCCGACGGCGTGGTGCTGCTCTCGGCCACCAACCGGCCCGATGTGCTCGACCCGGCACTCCTGCGCCCGGGGCGGTTCGACCGGCAGATCGTGGTGGATCTGCCGGACATACGCGGCCGGGAGCTGATCCTCCAGGTCCATACCAAAGCCGTCCCGTTAGCCGAGGACGTGGTGCTGTCGGAGGTGGCGCGGGGCACGCCCGGCATGTCGGGGGCCGATCTCGCCAACCTCGTGAACGAGGCGACCCTGCTTGCGGCGCGGCGGAACAAGCAACGGGTGGACCGGCAGGACCTGGAGGACGCGAAGGACAAGGTCATGCTGGGGGTGGAACGCCGCAGTCTGGTGATCAGCGAAGAGGAGCGCCGGCTCACCGCGTATCACGAAGCGGGCCATGCATTACTCCACCTGCTGGTCCCGGGCCTCGATCCCCTCCACAAAGTGACCATCGTCCCTCGCGGCCGGGCCCTGGGCATTACCTCGTCCCTTCCTGAGGAGGACCGCCACAGTTACCCCCGAGACTTCATTCTGGGACGGCTGGTTGTCGCCTACGGTGGTCGGGTTGCGGAGGAGCTCGTCTTCGGACCGGACAAGGTGACGACGGGAGCGGCACGCGACTACGTGCAGGCGACCGAGCTGGCGCGCCGCATGGTGACCGAATTCGGGATGAGCGAGGCGGTGGGGCCGATCGCCCTGCGTGAAGCAGAACCGGCGGTGTTCCTCGGGCGTGAGCTGGTTCAGCGGCGGGAAATCTCCGAGCGCACTGCCCAAACGGTAGACTCGGAGGTTCGCCGGCTGGCCTCCGAAGCCTACCAGCGCGCCCGGGAGCTGCTGCGGACTAATCTGACCCAACTTCATACCCTGGCCGGAGCCCTGCTGCAGCGTGAAACCCTCACCGGCGAGGAAGTGACGGCGCTGGTGGGACCAACCTTACCTGCGGCACCGGCCCCATCGGATCCGGCGAGCGCGGCACCTCCCTCCCACGAGCTCCTCGAGCACACTGGCGAGGTCCACCTGCGAGTTCGAGGCAGGACCTTCGCGGAACTGCTGTCAGAAGCCGGACGGGCCCTGGGGGAACTGATGTTGCGCGGGGCTCCGGAGACGCCGACGGGATCGTGGGAGAACATCTCGGTCCACTCGGCCGACCGGAAGGCGCTGCTGGTCGACTGGCTAAACGAGCTGATCTATCACGCCGAGAGCAGCCGAGAAGTCCCAACCCAGTTCGAAATGCTGGAGGCCGATGAAACGGCTCTCCGGGCCCGGGTGCGGGGCGTATCCGTGGCGGAACCGCCGGCGTTGGTGAAGGCCGCGACCTTCCACGATATCCGGGTGGAGACCCTGGAAGGAGGAGTTGAGGCCGATGTCATCCTTGACGTATGAAGCCCCTGCCAGCCGGTATCCGATCGTTTCGCTCGGTCCGTTCGTACGCGAGATCCCGGTGAGTGCTCGGGCGGACATGCGGGTGCCCGCCCGGGTTTTCGCTGACGATGAGCTGTGGCAGAAGATCACCACCGACCGATCCCTGGATCAGCTGGTCAACGTCGCCACCCTGCCGGGTGTGGTCGGCCATGTGTTCGCCATGCCCGATGTGCATGAAGGGTACGGATTCCCGGTTGGCGGCGTGGCCGCGATGCGAACCTCGGATGGTGTCATCTCTCCCGGCGGCGTGGGATACGACATCAACTGCGGCGTACGGCTCCTGACCTCCGATCTCGAAGTCAGGACCGTTCAGCCCCGGATCGAAGGGCTGGTTCACGACCTGAGCCGGAGCATTCCGTCGGGAACCGGCCACGGCGGCGCCCTGCAACTCGGGGATGCCGAGTTGGACCAGGTGCTGGCGGATGGGTGTGGATACCTGGTCAGTCGTGGCTTTGCCCTGCCGGAGGATCTCCCGACGATCGAAGCGGGCGGCCGGCTGGTAGCGGCCGACCCGGGTCAGGTCTCGTCACGGGCCAAGCGTCGCGGCCGGGACCAGGTCGGATCCATCGGCGCGGGAAACCACTTCGTCGAGGTCCAGGAGGTCGAGGAGATCTTCGATGCGGCGGCGGCGGCGGCTTTCGGGCTGCATCGGGGCCGGCTTACGGTCCTGATTCACACCGGCTCCCGGGGGCTGGGACATCAGGTATGCACCGATTACGTGCACCTGATGGATCAGGTGATGCCGCACTACGGCATCGTCCTTCCCGACCGGCAGCTGGCCTGTGCCCCGATCGGCTCGCCGGAAGGCAAGGCCTACTTCGCGGCGATGTGCGCGGCGGCCAATTTCGCCTGGGCCAACCGGCAGATGATCACCCATCTCGTGCGGGGGGTCTTCGAGCGCGCCCTGGGACCGACCGCGCGTCTTCGGTTGCTCTACGATGTGGCCCACAACATGGCCAAGCTGGAGGAGCACGGCACCGAGCTGTTGTGCGTCCACCGCAAGGGAGCGACCCGGGCCTTCGGCCCCTCTCACCCCGAGACGCCGGCTCCGTACCGCACGGTGGGACAGCCGGTGTTCATCCCCGGCAGCATGGGAACGGCCTCGTATGTGCTGGCCGGTACCGACGCGGCCCTCGAGCTGAGTTTCGGAAGTGCCTGCCATGGAGCCGGCCGCGCGATGAGCCGGACGGCGGCCAAACGGACCCAACCCGGGCACCTGGTTCGCAAGGCACTCGAGGACCGGGGGATCGTGGTACGCTGTCCGTCCAACGCGGAGCTGGCGGAAGAAGCGCCCTTTGCCTACAAGGACGTGGACCGGGTGGTAAATGTGGTCCACCAGGCGGGCCTGGCGCGCCGGGTGGCGCGGTTACGGCCGCTGGGCGTCGTCAAGGGCTGATCGTCAGCGCCTCGGTCTCTCTGGTCGATAGAGCCACGGTTTCCCGGGAACGCTCCGCCGCGGCCACCCGCTCGCAGACCGCGATCACGCTGTCGGGATTCAGCGAAATGGAGTCGATTCCCAATCCCACCAGGAACTCGGCGAATCCGGGATGGTCGCTGGGTGCCTGACCGCAGATCCCCACGGTAATGCCTTTGGCGTGAGCCCGTTCGATCAACGTTTTGATGGCGCGCTTCACGGTCTCGTCCCGTTCGTCGAAGAGCGCGGCCAGCTCCACCGAGTCACGGTCGATGCCGAGGAGAAGCTGGGTCAGGTCGTTGCTGCCGATTGAGAAACCGTCGAAGCGTTCGGCGAACTCCTCCGCCAGGAATACGTTGCTGGGGATCTCGGCCATCATGTACACATGCAATCCATGCTGCCCCCGTACCAGACCGTTGGCCGCCAACAGCTGCAGCACCCGATCGGCCTCGGCCAGCGTGCGACAGAATGGAATCATGATGACGACGTTGGTGAACCCCATCACTTCACGGACCCTCCGGAGGGCCCGACACTCCAGCGCAAAGGCCTCGCGATACTCCTCGCTGTAATAGCGGGAGGCTCCCCGCAACCCCAGCATCGGGTTGGCTTCGTGGGGCTCGAATCCCCGTCCTCCAATCAGGTTCGCATACTCGTTCGACTTGAAATCGCTCATCCGGACGATCACGGGGCTGGGGTACCGCGAGGCAGCGATCATCCCGATGCCCTGCGCCAGGTGATCCACGAAATAGGCGGTGCGGTCGGGATAGCCCGCCGTCAGCTCTCCGATACGCCGACGGGCCTCCTGGTCCTGCACGGCATCGGGGCGGACCAGCGCCATCGGATGGATCTGAATGATCCGGTTAATGATGAACTCCATGCGAGCCAGACCCACGCCGTGACAGGGGAGACGCCACCACCGGAAGGCGGCATCCGGATCGGCGAGGTTGATCATGATGTGAGTGCGGGTATGCGGGACAGTGTCGACATCTATTGCGGTCTCGGTGAACCGCAGGCGTCCGTCGTACACGATTCCCACGGATCCCTCCGCACAAGACAGGGTCACTTGCCCGCCAAGGGGCAACTTGCTGGTCCCCTGCCCCGTCCCCACAATGGCGGGCACGCCGAGTTCGCGGCTGACGATGGCCGCGTGGCTGGTCCGCCCACCCCGATCGGTAACGATGCCCGAAGCGCGCCGCATGAGCGGCACCCAATCGGGATCGGTCATCTCCGTGACCAGAATCCCACCATCCTCGAACCGGTCGGCCTCGCGGGTATTCCGCAGCACGAATACCTTGCCGGCGGCGATCGCCTCGCCAACCGCGGATCCCCTCACCAGCACCGTCCCGCGTTCCTGGAGCGCATAGGTCTTCAGGGCCGATGCGAGTTTGCGGGATTCGACGGTTTCCGGTCTGGCCTGAAGGACGTAAATGGTTTCCGTGTCGCCGTCGATGGCCCACTCGATGTCCATCGGCTGACCGTAATGCCTTTCGATGTCCACGCCCCACCGGGCAAGCTGGATGATCTGGTCGTCGGTCAGGACAAGGCGCTGCCGTTCCTCCTCGGACGTGTCCACGGTTCGGACCGCGGACCCGTCGCCGTACACAATCTTGCTGCGCTTGGAACCGAGTCGCTTTTCGATGATGGGCACCAGAGCGGGGTCGTCCAGTAGCGGTTTGAAGACCCGGTACTCATCGGGGGTTACGACACCCTTGACGACGCTCTCGCCGAGGCCCCACCCCGCGTCGATCAGGGCGATATTGGGAAAGCCGGTCTCGGTATCAATGGTGAACATCACTCCCGCTCCGGCCTGGTCCGCTCTCACCATCTTCTGGACCCCAACCGAAAGGGCGACCTTCATATGCTGGAAGCCCTGCCGGTCGCGGTAGGCGATGGCTCGCTCGGTGAACAACGATGCGAAGCAGCGGCGGCAGGCGTCGAGCAATGCTTCGGTCCCGCGGACGTTCAGGTAACTCTCATGCTGACCCGCAAAGCTGGCCTGCGGGAGGTCTTCGGCGGTGGCGCTGCTTCGCACCGCGACATCGGCCTCACTCACCCCATACCGCGCTGACAGCGTTTGATATGCCGCGGCGACGGCCTGCGCCAGCTCCGCCGGCATGCGGGCTTGGTCGAAGAGCCGCCCAATAGCCGGGCCCACCAGGTCCAGCCCCTGCCTGCCGGAGGCAAGCTCACCCAGCAGCCGGACGATGGGCTCCCGCAGCCCGTTGACCAGCACAAACTCCCAGTAGGCGTCAGCGGTGAGCGCAAAACCGCCCGGAACCCGAACGCCTTTGTCTCCCAGCGTCCTGATCATCTCTCCCAGCGACGCATTCTTGCCGCCGACCAGTCCGACGTCTTCCGCCTCCAGGTCCTCGAACCAGCGAATGAATTCCCGGGTCACGCATCACCTCACAGTTGCTGCTTCCAGCAAGATCCGGAGTAAGCTGTGAAGAATGGCTGAACCGGAGATGACGTCCTCGTTTTCAACGAGGTTTCACGGGAGATTCACGTCACCGACAGGACGGTCGGGACATGTTGGAGGGTGCCGGTTTCCGAGGAGGTCGCATGTCAGTCGGCAGCATCTGCAGTCGAGTCGTCGCCACGGTCGCAAAGACGGACAGCGTAATCGTTGCGGCGCGGCGTATGGAGGAGCACGACGTGGGCACGGTGGTAGTCCTGGAGCCGGACGGTCCGAGCCGGGCCCTGGGCATCCTCACGGATCGGGACATCGTGTTGCGTTGTGTCGCCCATGCCCTGAACCCCGAGACGACGCCGGTCGGAGAGGTGATGACCACCCCGGCGCAAACGGCGGACGAAGACACGCCAATCGAAGAAGCGCTGGCCCGAATGGTGAGCGCGGGGGTGAGACGCTTGATCATCACAGCCAAAGGGCAAGGTGTAGTCGGGATTCTCAGCCTCGACGATGTCCTGGACCTGCTGGCCCTGGACGCGCGGGCGGTGAGCCGTCTGCTGGAGCAGCAGCGTCCTCAAATCCGCGCCTGAGGGCAACATGGCAACCACGTCGCGCCGAGCAGCACCTCGCAAACGGGGTCGCGCTCCCGGCCGGGCCGCCGCGTCGATGCTCGACCGCTACCTTCCGCATTTCGACGCCGTTCTGCGACAGCGGGTCGTCGTTCCGGTTCCACCGGCGCAGACCTGGACGCTCCTCGAACGCCTGGACTTTGCCCAGCTCCTCCCACCGGTGGGGCGGGCGATAGAAGACATGCGGGCGGTGCCGGATTTCATGCTCCGGATCGCCCGCCAGGCTCTTCGGGTCTCGCCGGACGCGCGTTTCCTGCTCCAGGACGCCGCGCGCTACGGGTTCATTCTTTTGGAGGGGAAACCGGGCCGGCACGTGCTGCTGGGAGCGGTCGGGAAACTGTGGAAATCGCGGATCGAGCTGGTCCCGGTGGGTCGCGACGAGTTCGTGGCGTTCGACGATCCGAAGTACGTGAAGCTGCTGACGGGTTTCCTGGTGAAGCCGTTCGGGACGGCCCGCTCCAACTTCAGGCATGAGACCAGGTTCAGAGCGACGGACGACACGGCCCGTGCCCATTTCCAGCGAACCTGGGAGGAGACCGAGCCCTACGTGACGTTTTTTCTGCGGCAGGTCATGAAGACCGTGGTCGGTGTGGCCAAGGAGCACCGGGCCACGCCGATCCCGCCATGGCGGCAACCACGCTCCTGATCGGATGACTCGGTCTCATGGCAGCAGACTGTGTGTCGTTCCTGCACTGGGCTCTCCCCCAGTTGGGTCTCGCCTGGCCAGGGTTTCGCCGGGTCCGGCGCCAGGTGTGCCGACGGATCGGCCATCGGATTCAGGAGCTCCGGCTGCCTGATCCGACGGCATACCGACGGCTGCTCGAAACGACGCCGGACGAATGGGCGGTACTCGAGCATTGCTGCCGGATCACGATTTCCCGGTTCTTCCGTGACTGGGCGGTCTTCAAACAGCTGAGGGACCACATCCTGCCACAACTGGCAGCCGGTGTGGCGGAGGAGAGACGGCACCTCCGGGCCTGGAGCGCGGGGTGCGCCTCCGGTGAGGAGCCTTATTCACTCGCGATCCTGTGGCGACTGGGGCTCGACCTGCCGGCGGTCGGTGTCGAGATCGTAGCCACCGATGTCGATCAGGATCTTCTGGAACGGGCCCGCCGGGCGCTCTACCCGCCAAGCAGTTTGCGAGAGGTGCCGGCGCCATGGCGGCTGGTGGCGTTCGAGCCCGAGCGTCAGGGCTTTCGGGTCCGGCCGGAGTTTCGCGAAGGTGTCAGCTTCGTGCAGCAGGACCTCCGCCGCGAAAACCCGTCCGGCCGGTTCGACCTCATCCTGTGCCGCAATGTCGCATTCACCTATTTCGACGATGCCGGGCGCCGTGCGACTCTCCGGCGGTTTGCCTCGCTCCTTTACCCGAACGGCGTTCTGGTGATCGGACGGGAAGAAGCGCTGCCGGAGGGAGAAGGGCAGTTCAGACCGTGTTCAGGTGCTGCGGGCATCCACTCCTTCGTGACACGCGAAGCCGAGAAAGCGAGCCCGGCGTGCACCTGACCCTTGGCCCGATGCGCACACCGCTGACCGGCGATCTGGAGATCGAGGTCGTCGAACGCAAGGGGCTTGGCCATCCCGACACCATATCCGATGCGTTGGCCGAGCGCTTCTCCGTTGCCTTCACGCGCTACTGCGCGGACCGGTTCGACCGAATTCTCCATCACAACGTCGATAAAGTGCTGCTGGTGGGTGGCTCGGCGCGTCCAGCCTTCGGTGGCGGCGAAGTGCTGGCCCCGATGGAAGCGTTCCTGGCTGGCCGCGCGACGAGCCAGTATCGGGGGGAGGGGATTCCTGTCGCCGAGCTCGCCGTGAACGGTTCCCGGGCGTGGCTCAAGGAGCACTTCCGGGCCCTCGATCCGATTCGGCACGTGACCGTGCACTGTCTCACGCGCCCGGGGTCGGCCTCTCTCGCCTCACTGGCCCAGGACGATTCAGCTGCACCGCTGGCGAACGACACCTCGGTGGGGGTCGGGTTTGCTCCCGAGACGCCGCTGGAGCGCGCGGTTCGGGCAGTGGAGCGGCGTCTGAACGCCCCCGAAACCAAATTGCTTCATCCGGAGATCGGCGAAGACGTCAAAGTCCTCGGCGTACGGCGGCGGCATCGCCTCCAGCTGACGGTGGCCTGTGCCCTCATCGATCGAGAGCTGGCGAACCCGGCAGATTACCGGCACGCGTGCGAACGCGTCGCGGCCATCAGCCTGGAAACCGCGCTCGAGGTCAGCGGGATGGAGGTGGAGGTGCGAGTGAACACCGCCGATGTGCCGGAGAAAGGGCAGTTCTATTTGACCGTCACAGGGACCTCGGCGGAAGCGGGTGACGACGGTCAGGCCGGTCGTGGCAACCGCGCCAACGGCCTGATCACGCCCTATCGTCCCATGTCGCTCGAAGCGGCGCCGGGAAAGAACCCGCTGAATCACGTCGGGAAACTGTATCAGGTCGCTGGGGAGCGAATCGCACGGGATGTAGTGGCTCGCCTGCCGGACATCGCGGCGGCGGAGTGCTGGCTCGTGAGCCGGATCGGGGACCCGGTGGACCGACCGCAGCTGGTGGATCTCCACGTGATGTCGCCGAAAGGGATGGTGCCGGCGGATTTCATCGATCCGGTCGAGGACATCGTAGCAGGCGAGCTGGCTCGAATTCCCACCCTCTGGCGTGAGGTCGTTGGACCGGGACTGGGGGTGTACTGAGACGAAAGTCGATGAGACCCAAACCGGTTCATCGAAACCTCATCGTTTCTTGGGAAGCGAGGTCGTATTAATGGTGGGCGATCCGCGCGAGCAACCAGTGGTACGCTTCTCTCCCTGTCAGTGTCACCTGCTCAGCTTCGAAGGGCCGGATGGCTACGCGCGTGCCGGTGGCATCGCGAGCCGGATCACGGGACTCGCAAACGCGCTGGCACAGCGCGGATTCGACACCCATCTCTGGTTCGTGGGAGATCCGGATCTCCCCGGAGAGGAGTCGCGCGGACGACTCACACTGCACCGCTGGTGCCAGTGGATCAGCCGGTATCACCCCGCGGGCGTGTACGACGGCGAATGGGGCAAGGTGAACGACTACGCCGCCTCACTGCCGCCTTACCTGGTTTCCATGGTCCTAACTCGGCACCTCCTGGCGCTGAATGCCCGAGCCGTAGTCCTGGCCGAAGAGTGGCACACTGCGCCCGCGGTGCTCCATCTCCACGACCTTCTCCGGAGGGCGGGAATCCGGGAGCGGGTCTCGATCTTCTGGAATGCCAACAACACCTTCGGGCTGGAGCACATCGACTGGGCCCGGCTGGGACGCGCGGCCACCATCACGACGGTCAGCCGCTACATGCGCTATCGCATGTGGTCCCACGGCGTCGATCCCCTGGTGATTCCCAATGGGCTTTCGCCCGAAGCCTATGGACCCTCGGACCCGCGCACGCTCGAGGCATTCCGGGATCACACCACGGATCGCGTGGTGCTCGCGAAGGTCGCCCGGTGGGATCCTGACAAACGCTGGCTCCTGGCCATGGACATCGTGCGGTTGCTGAAGGAGCGCGGTGCGCGGCCTTTGCTGCTGGCACGGGGCGGAGTCGAGGCGCACGGTGCCGACGTGCTGCGACACGCCGCGAGGCTGGGACTCAGGATCACGGAACGGGTGCTGGAGCCTGACCGGGCCGACTCGGTGCTGGGAGCGGTCCAGGACACCAGCGAGTGGGATGTGGTCAACCTGCGGTCTACCCTCGGCCCAACTGCCCGCAGGGTAGTGTTCGAAGGAGCTTCGGCCGTTCTCGCTAACAGTGGCCACGAGCCCTTCGGCCTGGTCGGATTGGAGGCCATGGCAGCCGGAGGCATCGCATGCACCGGCGGGACCGGCGAGGACTACGTGGTACCGGGCTGGAATTCGCTGGTGGTACAGACCGGCAATCCATGGGAGTTCGTCGACCAGTACCTGACTCTGCAATACCAGCCACAGATGGAACGAGCGCTCCGGAAGCGTGGCCGGTGGACCGCCCAGCGCTACGCGTGGGGGGCGGTGGTCGAACGGCATTTCCTGCGCCACGCCCCGGTCCTGCCCTCAAGGGGGAGCGCGGAAGATCAGCCTGACGGCTCGTGGCGCCGGCGGGTGCCCTCCCGTCAGCCGCAGCCCGGCGGTTCGGACGTACGCTGCACTTTTTGCGGAGGTAGTCATGATCGGAGCACTCATCGCCCAGCGTCGGGCACCACGGAGTCTGGAAGCCCTCAACCGTCATGAACTGACGACCTACCTCGAGGGGTGGGCTGAGGACGGCGTTCTGGTCTACCCGGGCTCCATTCCCGGAGTCAGCGGCACGCACTCCGGCAAGGCTACGAAGCGGCACGTGATGGTGCAGAACCTGTTTGGGTTCGGGCGCAATGTGGTCGCGGTTGAATGGGACCTGGAGGTGGTGAATCGCCAGGGGATCCAAGGCCATACCAGTGGCGTCAGTGTGGTCACTCTGCGCCGGGGCAAAGTGGTTCACCTCCAGGACTATCTCTTCGATACCGGTGAACGCTTCCAGGCGGCTTGGGGCGAAGAAGGCGTCGCGGTGCACGGCGAACCGGCCGAGAGCCAGGCCCGGTGACGGCTCCCGTCGAAGCCCGATTCTACGAAGCCCTCCCGGACGGGCGGGTCCGCTGCACCCTCTGTCCGCACCATTGTCGCATGCTGGACGGAACGCTCGGAGCCTGCGGGGTCCGGGTCAACCACAGCGGAACCCTGTACACGCTGGTGTACGATCGTGTCGCGGCGACCCATCTGGATCCGATCGAAAAGAAGCCGCTGTTCCATTTCCTCCCCGGCACGATGGCGTATTCCTTTTCGACTGTGGGCTGTTGCCTCCGGTGCTCCTTTTGCCAGAACTGGGGAATCTCGCAGTGGCCGATGGAACACCTGCCCCGCCGGGTAGCGTGGCAGCACCCGGGCCAACCGGCGGTGTGCGTCGAGTTTCAGACCCTTCAGGACGCGGTGGCCGGTGTCCCCATGACCCCGGAGCGGATCGTCCACAGCGCGCTGGCCTCCGGCGCGAGCTCGATCGCGTACACGTACGTCGAGCCGACCGTGTTCTTCGAGCTGGCGTGCGACACGGCGGCCCTCGCGAAACGGCAGGGGCTCCGAAATGTCTTCATCACGTGTGGCTACACCTGCGAGCCACCGCTCCGAGAACTGGCGAAGCTGATGGACGCAGTGAACGTCGATCTCAAGTTCTTCCGGGAAGAGAGTTACCGTCACATCAGCCGCGGCCGGCTCCAGCCGATCCTCGACGCCATCCGGCTCTACCGGGAGCTCGGGGTGTGGACCGAGGTCACGACGCTGGTCATTCCGGGCGTGAACGACTCGGACGATGAACTGCTCGGGATCGCCAACTTCATCCGGAACATCAGCCCCGACATCCCCTGGCACGTCTCGAGGTTCGTTCCGGCCTACCGGATGCTGGATCGTCCGTCAACACCACTCGAGACGTTGACTCGTGCCTGCCGGCTCGGCCGGGAACTCGGACTTCGGTATGTCTACAGCGGCAACGTGCCGGGGGAGGGCGGAGAGGATACCGCTTGTGCCGAATGCGGAGCCACGCTGATCGTGCGCCACGGGTACCAGGTTCGGTCCAACCGGATCCGGAACGGCCGCTGTCCGACGTGCCAGACCCGGATACCCGGCGTGGGAATGAGCGGGGGTCACCCCGGATCGAGCCGGATGTTCTAGGGAGAAGCAACCCAGGTCGCTCGGGAGGCAGCCGGTGCACCAGAGTTTGGGATCGGGACTGATCGAGTCGGTCATCGGCGTAGTGGAGCGGGCCGGCACCCTGATCCGACAGAAACGGCTGCAGGGGGTCGTAGCGGAAGAGAAGCTCCACGGCGCCGGCCCGGTAACCTCGGCGGACCGGGCGGCGGACGATTCCCTCCACCGCGAGCTCCTGTGGCTCGCGCCGGCCGGCTGGTTGTCGGAGGAACGCGTCGATGATCACCGCAGGTTGCACCAGCGCCGGGTCTGGATCGTGGATCCACTGGACGGCACCATCGAGTTCGTCCGAGGTTTGCCGGAATACGCAGTCTCCGTGGCGTTGGTGGAAGACGGCGATCCCATCCTGGCCGTGATCCACAACCCGGCCACCGGCGACTTCTTCTGGGCGGAGCGGGGGGTCGGAGCCTTCCGCAATGCCCGGGCGATTCGGGTCCGGGAGAGCGAGCGGCTGCTCGCCTCTCGCACCGAGTTCAGGCGAGGAGAGTTCGCTCCGGTGGCGGCGGCCTGGGACATCAAGGCGATTGGGAGCACGGCCTACAAGATGGCGCTGGTGGCCGCAGGGGAGGCTGCCGCCACGTTCTCCCGGGGACCAAAGTGGGAGTGGGATGTGTGTGCCGGCGCCCTCCTGGTGGAGGAAGCCGGCGGGCTCGCCACCCAGGCCTTCGGTGAAAGCCTGCGCTTCAACGCCCCCGATCCCAGGGTGGGGAGCATCCTGGCGGCGGCGCCGGGAGCGTGGGAACGAGTCCGGCATCAGATCGAGGAGCTGGAACCGGTCCGCGGAGATGTTGCCCCCACCGCCGGATGATTCACGGTCTCTTCATGGGGCCGGTGTGACTTTACCTCTCATGAATGCACCGTCAGTACAGGAGCAGACTCCGCACTTCCAGGATCGGCGCGACGCCGGGCGGCAACTTGCCCAGCGGCTTCAGGCGTACCGAGGTGCGGGGACGCTGGTCCTGGGCATCCCACGGGGTGGCGTGGTGGTCGCCGCCGAAGTTGCCGGGCAGCTCGGGGCGGAGCTCGACATCGTGGTGGCGCGAAAGCTGGGCGCCCCTGGAGAAGCAGAGCTGGCGATCGGCGCCGTCACGGCCGACGGCGAACGCTGGCTCAACGAGAGCCTGGTCCAGATGCTGAACGTCCCGCCTACTTACTTGGAGGACGTTACCCGGCGGGAGCGGGCCGAGGCCGAGCGTCGCGAGCGGGTGCTTCGGGGGGGGCAACCTGCTCTTCCGGTGAAGGGGCGAACCGTCATCGTGGTCGACGACGGCTTGGCGACCGGCGCGACGGCGCGCGCCGCCCTGCGCTCAGTGCGGCGACGCGGCCCCGGGTCCCTGCTCCTGGCCGTTCCGGTCGGGGCTCACGATTCCTGCCGGGCTCTGGCCACCGAGGCCGACGAGATCATTTGCCCCTGCGAGCTGATGGAACTGATCGCTATCAGCATCTACTACGACGAATTCACTCAAGTGGAGGACTCGGAGGTCGAGGCCATTATGACCGCGGCTCGGCGCAGCGAGACGGTGCCCCCGGCGAGGTAGTTCGTGTCAGGTCGCATCAGCCTTCCGAGCGGCCGAGCCAAGGTTGCCTTCCTCCGGCGGCCCGGCAGTTACGGACCCGGCCTCGCCGCGGTCGAGTTGATCGAAACCCACATGGCCTGGGTGTTCCTC